>JBKJIV010000023.1:0-35878 GCA_046598365.1 Polaromonas sp.
GAGGTGTCGTCACAAAATGGAGAAAAGCCACAGTCATCGGTGGTGCCCAGATGCGTCACCGGAATATAGGCGGCGGCCTGCAACACCCGGTCGCAGACCTGCTCAGGGGTTTCAATCACGGGATCGATGGGCGCGACCACCCCTACAAAGACACGCTGGTCAGGCTTGCGGTATTGGCGGATGATCTTGAGCACCCGTTCAGGCTCTTTTTCGCCTGCCAGGGCTATATAGAAATTCCCTGCCCGTAGTTCAAACAGGCTGGGTAGAAGTTCTGAATAGTCGACGTCGGCGCTGTGGGTCGAGTCGCGGTCGCCGCCCGGGCACGTGTGGACACCGATGCGTTGCCTGTCCTCAGGAGAAAACCGGTTCAGTGCCATGTTGTTCAGATCGATGAAGCTGGTGAGCAGATCGCCAGAGGGATCAATTTTCATGGCCAGCCGGCCCTCGGTGAAATCAATTTGCACTTTGTGGGCGCCCTTGGCCAGACAACGCCTGATTTCGGTCTCGTGCTCACGCAGCAAATCGTCGAGAAACTGCTCCCGCGTGTAGCCCTCAATGCCTTCGGCCGGGTACATCAGGCTCAGCGCCGAAGGAGAAATCACGGCTTGCTTGAGCGCCACGCTGGTGTGGCGCATGGCTACGTCGAGATAGCCGTCGGCATAACGCTTGTAACGAAAAGGCCCGGCCGTCAGCCGAGGCATGCGGCGAACATGGCCCGCAGCGAAAGGAATCTTGAAACCGTCGGCACTGGTGTTAGGTAGGCCGTGCACGCAGTAGGTCCAGAAGTTGTGGTACTTGCGCTGCTCGCCATCCGTGATGACCGTCGACCCGGTTTCCTCGAAACGCGCCACGGTGTCGCGAACGGCTTCCTCGTACATAGCGTCCAGCTCTGGCGAATCACCCCCTCCGCGAGAGACCGCTTCAATCAGTTTCAGGGGACGCGGAATACTGCCAATCGGCTCGGTAGGGATCTGCATTGTGTCGTTACTATAAGTAATTACTTTGGTGGATTCTGTAGGCCGAGAGCCACAAGTGGCGCTCACTGGCACCTGTCCGGTCCAACCCGGCGTGTTACAACCCAGAACCTCCCCTACCGACCGAAAAGGAAGATCTTGAAATTCAAAATGGCTGAAAAGTCGCTGTTCGCCGTCTTGCTGCGCTCACCTTGGTGGATCAGCTTTATCATCGCCATCGGCTTCGCGCTGGCTGCCAAAGCCGTTCTGCCAGAACAGTATTTTGTGTATGGCGCCATCGGCGGATTTCCGTTTGTGGTGGTGGGCGTCATTGCCCTGTGGCGGCAATTGCGCGCGCCCAGTACCGCCCACGTGGCGGACACCTTGACCCTGATCGCGGCGATGTCCTGGCGCGATTTTTCTGCACTTGTCGAAAAAGCCTTCCGTGCCGATGGTTATGAGGTCAAACGGCTGGACGGCGTAGCCGCCGACTTCACGATGAGCAAGGCGGGACACACCACCTTGATCAGTTGCAAACGCTGGAAAGCAGCCCGGCTGGGGGTAGAACCTTTTCAAAGTCTCGAAGCAGCCCTTTATACGCACGATGCGGGGGCCGGCTTGTGCATCGCCACGGGCGTGGTCACGGAAAATGCACGGCAGTTTGCAAGGTCCCATCACATCACGGTGATGGAGGGCGCCGAGCTGGCGCAATTGTTGAAACCTGCGTTGACCGGCCGTCAATAGGTCTACGCAACCCCCAGCCCTCTATTTTTTATAGCTACTGGGCTGCGGGTCTTTTGACTGGATAGGCTCTCACCATCCACAGGTACATGAACGCGCCAGCCAGCAAGGTGGCGGCGGCGATCTCCAGCGAAAGAGTGAAACCCTCGTCCACACTTCGGCTGTAGCGCAACAGAACGGCCACCAGCGGCGGCCCCGCAATCTGCCCGATGCCATACATGGCGGTCAGCAAGCCCATGTAGCTGGCCGCAGCGCTTGGTCGCAGGCGCCGAACCTCCTGCATCGCAAAAAAAGTGATGGCCGTAAACGGTATGCCCAGCAGCAGGCTGCCGATGGCAAAACCTGCAAGGTTGGGACTGAACACGCTGGCCGCGATGCCCAGCGCCTGCACCGCGTAACAGCCCGCCAGCAGATAACGAAAATCGCCCGTGGTCGGAATGCGTGTGGCCAGCAGCGCGCCTGTGACCACACCCATGCCAAAGATGGGCCAGAAAAAATCAATCCAGACCGAACCTGGCATGGCCTCGCGGGCGATCACTGGTAAAAAAGTGGCGGTGATGATGTAGCCAAACCCGGCCAGCCCATAGGCCAGCGCAAGCAGCAGCATCTGCTTGCGGCTGGTCAGCACCATGCCATTGCCTGCTGCTGCAAGCTGAGCTGGCCCTGGCGGCTGCGCGCCACCTTCACGAAAAGTGCGCCACACGCAGGCCGTCAGAACAACGGCCAACACACCAAAAATCAGCCAACCCGCCGCGGCGGTCCAATGCAGGGCCACCATGCCGCTGGCAAACAGGCCACTCAACGCAATGCCGATGCCCGGGCCGGTATACATCACACCCCCCAGACGCGGCGCGCCAAGCCTGGCGAGCTGAGCCAGGCACCAGCCTGACGTGTACACAAATACCAGGGCGCTGGCCACACCAGCGGCAAAACGCAGGACAGGCCACGCCCATGGCAGCTTGATAGCCATACCCAGCGTCAGCACGCAGGTTGCAACCAGCCCCGCGCGCACCCAGGTAGAACTGGCGACATTTGGCAAAGAAGAAAAGCGTCTCCACAGCCAAGGCTGGAAGGTGCAGAGCAAGGCACCAACCAGGTAGCCCAGATAATTGGCGCTGGCAAGCCAGCTGGCCGATGGCAGGTCAATCACCCCATCGCTGAGCATCATGGGAAGCAGCGGCGTGAAAGCGAAGCGGCCAATGCCCATGGCTGTGGCCAGCGACAACATGCCGGCAACGGCCACTGCCCAGCGCTTCGAAGGCAAATCGCTACCGGTCAAGGTTTTGAGCCGGGCGCTGCGGAGGCGCCTGCAGGCGGATTTTCTGTCAGCGCAATACGTCTGCGCAGGCGCGCAGCCTCTGCCGCATCGCCCGCTTTGTCCGCCAGTTGCGCCTGCACACCCAGCCAGGCCAGCAAGGGCCGCCGCCAGCCTTGACCGGACGCGGTATCCACCACTTGTTGCAAAACAGCCGGGCTGGCCCGCCCGGACTGAAACAACACACCGGCGGCCACCAGCTGCGACAAGGGGTCGGTGATGCCTTTGAGCGCTGCGGCATCTCCAGTGGCGGCGGCGCGCTGCGGCGCCGGCAGCAAGGCAGCGTCTTGGGGCTGCAACTTCCCGGCAAGGTAGTCAGCATAGGCGCGTTCTGCGGCAGGTGCGTCTTGGCGCAGGCGCTCAAACCCGGCGCAGGGCTCAAACACCAGACTGGCAACCCGGCTGGCACAACGCAATAATTCGGCCCGGGCCATCAGGTCGGCCCGGCCCGTGCTGGAGACCTCGCTCCGGGCCCTGCCAAACTCCATGGCCTCAACCCGAGAGTTGCCCTCCATATACGCGTTCACCGACCGGTCCATGGCGCTTTTGGCTTCCATTTGCCAGTCGGGAGCCTTTGGGCCGCTGCTGCAGGCGCTCAGGGCCACCCATGCAGTACCGACCATGATTTTTGAAAGTGATTTCATGGGAGTTTGATCTCGGTGTCGCGGGCAAATGGCCATTTGCGGTTGATCTCATTGATCAGACCATCGACCTTGCGCAGACTTGACTCGACCTCGGCACGCAGCGCGCCCAGATCATCTGTCGCAGCGCGCGCATTGGCGCCCACCGCCTGGGCTTCCACCAGCACCGCGTCCACCTTCTTCAAACTGCCTCTGGCCTCAGCCAACAGGGTATTGAGCCGTTCGACCGTGACACGGGTTGCAGGCAGCACACCTTTGTCGCCAAACACCTGTGTGTCCGTTTTGGCTGCCAGGCCGTCCAGCTTGGTCAGCAGCGCGTTGGTCCGGTCCAACGTGGCGATCAGCTTCTTGGCTTCTCCATCGCTGCCGAGCAAAACAGTGAGTGCGCCGCCAGGGCCGTTGAGCCGAGTGGTCAGTTTCTGGAGGTTGCCGAGGCTGGCACCCAGTGCGCCCTCGCTACTGGTCAGGCTGTTCAGGTTTTCAACCAGTTCCTTGGCTGCGGCGATCAGCTTGGGAACCTCGGCCCCGGTGTCGCCACGCAGCACCTCGCGCATGGCGCCATCGGGCAGCGGCGGGTCTTTCAAAATGCCGCTGTAGGCGCGGATGTTGGTGCTGCCCACCAGACCGCGCACCAGTGTGAAAACGCTGGACGTTCGCAGCCAGTGCGCGTCTTTGGTCGGCACATCGATGATGATGCGGGCCTTGCCGTCTTCAGCTAACTCGATGCGGCGCACGCGCCCAATGGGAAAACCGGAAAACGTCAGGTCCATGCCGACCACCACGCCCTCTGAATCGTCGGACTGCAGAATCAGGGTTTGGGTACTTTCAAATGCACCGCGCGCGTACAGCACATACACGGCCGAGCCGACGACCAGCAGCGCCATGAAGATCAGCAGCAGCACGGCCTTGAATTCCAGGTTAACCACCGGCGGCAGACCTGCGGGGCCGTCAACGGTAGAGATGGGGTCTTTGGGTTCGCTCATGAAGTCTCAATAATAATTGCCCATCAGGGACACCACTTCTATCACCAGAATAACGGCAAACATGCGCACCAGCACGCGCAACTCGGCACTGGCACGAAAGCGCAAGTCAGCCTCGTCGTACATGGCTGAAGCCATGGGAATCAGGGACACGGCCAAGCTGAAAAACAAGGTTTTCATCAGGAAGATCAGCGTGACCGCCGGGTTAAAAACCTGGCCAAACAAACGCGTGTAACCCACTACACCTGACAAGGTAAATCCATAAACCGCGAGATAGGCCATCACCAGCGCCACCACGCAGCTGAGCGCTGCCAGTGTGACCGTGGAAAAAATTCCGGCCACCACACGCGGCAAGACCTCCATCCGGATTGGGTCCAGCCCGCGTTGCTGCATGGCCTCCAGTTGACCGGCTCGCCGCATTTGGGACAGTTCCACCCCGCTGGCAATGGCACAGCGCAAGGCGACAAACAAAGCAGCCGTCAGGGGAATCAGCTCCAGAACCAACACACGTATCACGACCTGCAAGGCGTACTGCGTCAACCCATAACTGAGCGCTGTGACAATCACAATGCGGGTGATAACCACGGTGATCACTGCGCACATCAGCGTAAAGCCCAGCAAGATTGGCGCCGTGTTGTGATAAATGTGCCCGGCCAGAAGTTGCCTGTTCTGGCGCGAATAGCTCGAAGGCGACACCGCCAGCACCAGAATCATCGCTCCCAGATAGATCAATTGCCACCAACCGACCAGCCAGCCGCGCGCCTTGCGATTGAGCTCTGTCAGCGTGGCCATCCGGAATGCCTTGGAAGTCATGGCCTCATGATACCCATGAGCTGCACTGCAACCGCGGTCGCTTTTAGGCCGCTAGCGCGCGGCAGTAGTCGAGAAAGTCATTCATGTCAGTGGCTTTATCAAACACCGCGTCTGAGCCAAGTGCCAGGCATTTGGCGCGTGTTTCCTCGGTGAGTTCTCCACTGAGCACGACCACCCGTTGATCAGGTCTGCGCGTGGTGCACCAGCTCAAAGCCCCTACACCGCTGCCCTGCTTCAGGTGCAAATCGACCACGGCGAGGTCCCAGGCGCTGTCATTGGAGGACAACCAATTGGTCGCGGAGACTTCGTTGTCGGCAAAGAAAACAATGTCCAGTAGCGGTATGTCACCCAGGGCCTCAATCATCAGCTCGCGCAAGCTCACGTTGTCCTCAATGACAAACACTTTCAGCGGGCGCTTGGTAACGCCATTGGCTCCTGATGCGTGGTTTTTTCTCATCTGCGTGGTGTGACTAGGGTTGCCCAGTGTAGGTGTGCGCCTCACAGGCGTGCCCGTCCAAAAAGAACAGACCTGTGTAGGACATCTCCACCGTAGCCGGGAAAACCCAGGCTTTAGGAGGCCCGGGCGCCGCTCAGCGCTTGTCGGGCGGTCGGTTCTTTTCCCAAATGGCCAGCAGAATCAGGCCGTAACTCAGAATGCGAATCAGGTAATACACCGGAATGTCTTCGCGCGGAGCACCGTTCAGACCCATGTGGATGCGACTGAGGCCCTCTATGCAGAAAGACAGCGCGAAGTAGAGGAAAAAGCGGTCACGGCTGTTACGCCAGTACCTGAAGAAAAACAGGCCTATCGCCAGGGAACCCAGGGCAATGGCACCGGCCAGCATGTCATTGACCATGGGCTACTCCTCTTCCCAAATCAAGCCGAACAGCAAAAGCACCACTGCCGTCAGCCCAGCAGCCATACGCCAGGTGGTCAGATCGACCGTGGGAAGCACCAATTTGTCGAGCACCAGCAAAATGTTGTTGACCGACAGGCCGACAAAACACAGGCCACTCCAGAACAACAGTCGGTAGCGGGATCGCAGGTAGCCCCGCAGCGACAACCAGGCGCAGGCCATGGAGGTCAAGGCGCACATTGAGTAAATCACTTCTGCCATGGTTCAGGAGTCCTTTCGCCAGCGGAAGGCGTTTGCAAATTGATGGGCCCGCTTGTCGGTTCTGGAATGGATCAGGTTCGTCACCGCGACCAGCTGCCTGGCATAAAAATCGGCCACGCTGGTAAGCAGCTCGTGAAGCTGCGCTGATATCGGTTGATAGGAAAACTGAGACGGCTCCCCGGCGGCGGCGGCAACCCCGTTGGCGACCAGGTCCTGGAGCAGCTCACGCGCAAGTTTTTCGCTGATGTAAAGCCGCTGCGCCACCTGGCGGGACTCCCACGACACCTCGGGCGCACTGCGCAGCAGCAGCAGCGCCTCCAGATAAAGCACGGAGCCGACGCTGGACAGGATAAATCGGCGCACATCTTCCGGCATCGACATGTCGTCGGGTCCATCCATACGTGCAGCAGTGGGAGATTCGTTTTTTCTGAAGCTCATCCGTTGGGGAAATTGTTTATGTCAATGCCATCCACCGCAAGGCGGAAATGCGTCGGGTTGGCGGGCGCGCCGTGGGAAAGTCAGGTGTCCTCACGTCGGTCCGCCTGGCTAATCAGTCCCAGCAGTGCATCAATATCCGCCGGTTTGACAACATGGTGATCAAAACCAGCTTTCTGGGACCGTAGGCGGCTCTCTGCCTCCCCGTAACCGGTCAGGGCAATCAGCATCGCCTCGCGCGTCTCGTCCATCTTGCGCATTTGTTGCGCGACCTCAAAGCCGCTCATGCCAGGCAAACCAATGTCGAGAATGACGACCGAAGGCAAGAACTCCTTCGCTTTGGCCAGAGCCGACGGGCCGTCAGCTGCAATTTGAACCACGTATCCTTCAGACTCCAGCAGCACCCTCATGGTGTCAGCGGAGGCCTGTAAGTCATCGACCACCAGCACGCGTGTAGCCCCCGCAACGCGGGGCGGCGCAGCCGGCGGACGCACCGCGGGCGACACGCACTCAACGTCCGACACGCGAGCTGGCAAGCGAAGGGTCACCTCTGCTCCATGGCCCAAACCCTCGCTAAACACTCTCACGTTGCCGCCATGGAGTTCGACCAGGTATTTGACCAGCGTGAGTCCGATGCCCAGACCGCCTTGCGACCGGTCCAGCGCCTGGTCCCCCTGCGCAAAAAGGTCAAACATATAGGGCAGGAAGGCCGGGTCTATGCCCTGCCCGTTGTCCTTGACGCAGATTTCAATGTCCGGCCCTGCCATCACCGCGGAAAGATGGATCAAGCCATCAGGGGGCGTGAATTTGGACGCGTTGTTCAGCAAATTAGACAAGACCTGACACAGCCGGACCGTATCGCCTTCAATCACGATGTAGTCTGGCGGCAGCTCCACCGTCAGATGCTGCTGGCGGGAGCTGATCAATGGAGCGCTGGCTTCTACTGAGCGCTCAAACAACACGCCAAGCGATAACACCTCGGTCTGCACAGTTACCTTGCCGCGGGCAATTCTGGAGACGTCCAGCAGGTCATCGACCATGCGGGACATATGGTCCACCTGACGCCCGATGACGTCCCGGGCCCAAACCATTTTGGGATCTACCACCGCCGCGCCCTGCATGATGTGCACCGCATTGCGAATCGGTGCCAGTGGGTTGCGCAACTCGTGCGCCAGCATGGCCAGAAACTCGTTCTTTCGTTTGTCCGCCTCCTGAACCAGGCTGTAGAGACGCGCATTTTCCATCGCAATGCTGGCCCGGCTGACAACCTCCTTGATCAGGGAAACCTGCGCGCTGCCGAAGTGACTGCGCCTGCCGAACAGCAGCAAGGCCCCGAGCGGTCGGTCTCCGGCAAAAAATGGGCAAATCGCGACTTTCTCCACCGTATCCGGCAAGGCTACAAGACTTTGGGTAGCAGCGTCGGTGCGTCGCTCCTCCCACAGACCGACGGGGGCGTGAAATTCGATGTTCCTCGACAGCAGCGCGGACCGCATGGCCTGTGTCATCTCGGGGTTGAGCTTGCGCGACCGGACAACGGGAACGGAGAAGGTGTCCGTGGTTGAGCCCGCCATATCGGTGCAGATCACCTCACCGTGGCTGTCCAGCAGGGCTACTGCTGCCATATCGGCCAGCGCAGGAAGTGCAATCTGAACCAGCGCCTGCACAGTTGCATCAACGTCGAGCGAACGCGACAAGGCCTGACTGGCTTCGGACAGGTAGTGCGCCCGTTGAATGGACTCCTCCGCCGCCGCACGCGCCGCTTCCGATCGCGCCAGCGCTTCCCGTTCGGCCGCCTGCTCCTGAAGCTGACGGTTCATGCGGTGCAGATCAACAAACACCTTGACTTTGGAGCGCAGAATCTCCGGCACCACAGGGGACGCAATATAGTCCACCGCGCCCAAGGCGTAACCCTGAATGGCCTGCATTTCATCAACGTAAGCCGTGATGAACAGGATGGGCGTTTTTGCAGTCCGTTTGTATTGGCGGATCAGTTTTCCGGTTTCCAGACCGTCAATGTCCGGCATGTTGACGTCCAGCAAAATGACCGCGAAATCCATGTTGAGGATAAGTCGCAAGGCCTCCTTGCCGGAGCGCGCATGAAAGACGTTCTGGTTCAAGTCCTCCAGAATGGTGCCAAAGACAACATGCTTTTCCGGCAAGTCATCCACGACCAGAATGTTGGACTTGAACTCCTCACTCCCGGACGGTCGCAAGGAAGCGGTGGAAAGTACAGCACTCATTGCGGAAGCCAGGCGCGCAAGACTGTCAGCAGGTCTGTGGTGTTGACCGGTTTGGACAGGTAATCCCAGGCCCCGGCTTCAATGCATTTTTCACGGTCGCCTTTCATGGCTTTGGCGGTAACTGCAATCATGGGCAGATTTTTTCCATTCGGCAGCTTACGGATTTCCTGCATGGTCACCATGCCGTCCATCACCGGCATCATGATGTCCATCAGCACAATCTGAATGGTCGGGTCTGCCGTCACTTTGGCTATGGCATCCATTCCGTTGTCGGACCAGATGACGTCCATGGACTCGTCTTCGAGCACGGTGGCGAGTGCAAAAATATTGCGCATGTCGTCGTCCACAATCAGCACGCGTTTGCCAGCCAGCGACTTATTGGAATCGTGCAGTTTTTTCAGTTCGACATGCCGGGCCTCGGACAGTCGGGCCGGGCTGATATGAAGCGCGTGCAGGGTCAGGTCAAAGAGTTTTGGCAGGGACCGCGCCTCGCGCATGGTGATTTCTTCGCCAGATTGCCAGGTTTGGGCTTCCCCGGGGTTGATCAGCTCGTCGCGGTAAACAATGACCGACAAGGGGCCCAGCAAGGTCTGCGACGCCAATGCTTCGCGCCACTGACCAAGCTCCGAGGCGACGCTGCTCTCGTCCACCAGCAGACAATCCCATCGCTCTGATTTCAGGCGCTCCACGATGTCTTTAGGTGAAGCGACCGAGATGGTTGTAACGCCCTCAGCCTGCAGGTACTCGCTGATCTGGTTGCGTCCGTCAAAATCGCCCACGTGCAGCAATACCTTGCGGTTGTCGCGAGCGACGTAGTTATAAAGCTGGTCCAGCATCAGGTCCAGAACCTCTTTGGCGGGAATCGGCTTTTCTACGAAAGCGATAGCGCCAGAGCGGAAAGCGCGCTCCTTGGAGTCGTCGGTGGAAATGACACAAACCGGTATATGCCGCACCGTCATGTCCTGCTTGAGTCGATCCAGCACACGCCAGCCTTCCATGTCGGGCAAATACATGTCCAACGTGATGGCAGATGGCTTGAACTGGTTGGCCAGCGTCAAGGCGCCTGCGCCTCGCGAGGTCACCAGCCCCTTGAATCCTTTTGCGCGCGCCGCGTCAAGAAGGAAGCTGGCGAACGCCAGGTCGTTTTCCACGATCAACAGCACGCGATCGCCAGGCTGGATGATCTGGCGGTCATCGGCCGCTTCATCCAGAGGTACGGATTCATCATTACCGGACTCATCCAGCAACATCGTCACACTGCTATCTGCCACCGTACTGCGCAATTTCGGCGGCGATAACTCGCCACGGACGTCCGTCGAGACCGGCCTGCGCATGGCGCGTACGGTCGCAAAATTGATGGGCAGGTAAAGCACAAATGCACTGCCCTCTCCCGGCGCGCTGGACAAACGAATCTCTCCGCCCAGAAGCCGTGAGAGCTCGCGGCTGATGGCCAGACCCAGACCGGTCCCGCCGTATTTGCGGCTGGTACTGCCATCGGCCTGCTGGAAAGCTTCAAAAATAATCTGCTGTTTGTCTTGCGAAATACCGATACCCGTGTCGGTGACGGTAAAGGCAATCACCTGCTGCGCACGGTTCAGCTCTTCGTGGTCCGAGCTCCAGCCCGTGTAAACCTCCTCGATGGAAAGCGCCACATGACCGTTGTGCGTGAACTTGAAGGCATTGGACAGCAGGTTTTTCAGAATCTGTTGCAAACGCTTCAGGTCGGTGACCATGAACGTCGGCAACTGCAGTCCTGTTGTCAGCAGGAATTCGACGTTTTTCGCCTCAGCCACATGGCGGAATGAGCGCTCCACATACTGGCCGAGATCCGACAGGCGAATCTCGCTGATGTCCACTGCGACCGTACCGGACTCGATCTTCGACAAGTCAAGAATGTCATTGATCAGCATCAACAGGTCATTGCCTGAGGAGTGAATGGTTTTGGCAAACTCGACTTGCTTGGGAACCAGGTTACCGTCCGGATTTTTGCAAAGCTGATCAGACAGAATCAAGAGGCTGTTGAGCGGGGTGCGCAGCTCGTGCGACATGTTCGCCAAAAATTCTGACTTGTATTTGGATGTCAGCGAGAGCTGCTTGGCTTTTTCCTCCAGCGCCTGCCGGGCCTGCTCCACCTCCTGGTTTTTGCGCTCAACCTCATGGTTCTGGTGCACCAGCAAGCGCGCTTTTTCCTGCAGCTCTTCGTTGGTTTGTTGCAGCTCTTGCTGACGGCTTTGAAGCTCTTGCGCCAGTGACTGGGATTGGGTCAGCAAATCCTCGGTCCGCATATTGGCTTCAATCGTGTTGATCACGATACCGATACTTTCAGTCAGCTGGTCGAGGAAAGCCTGATGAGCGGGATTGAAGCGTTCTACGGAGGCCAACTCCATCACACCCCGCACCTGGCCTTCAAAAATAATCGGCAAGACCAACACATTGAGCGGCGCGACCTCGGTCATGCCCGAAGAAATTCGCAGACTCTCGGGGATGGACGAAGTCAACAGAATCTTTTCTTTGTCATAAGCGCATTGGCCCACCAAGCCTTGGCCCAGCGCCACTTCCTTGCCATACGAGCCATGCCCGTCGGAGGCGTAGCTGGCCATCAGGCGCAGCATGGGTTGCTCCTGGTTGTAGCGCAGCACATAAAACTCGGCTTGCTGGGCACCCACCACAGGCGCCAGCTCGGACAGGATCAGGTGGCCCACCGCCACCATGTCTTTTTGGCCCTGCAACATGCGAGAGAACTTGGCGAGGTTGGTCTTGAGCCAGTCCTGCTCGGTATTGACTTGCGTGGTGTCCTTGAGGTTTCGGATCATCTCGTTGATGGTGTCCTTCAGCGCAGCCACCTCGCCCAGGGCCTCCACCGTGATGGACCGGGTCAAGTCACCCTGGGTCACCGCGGTGGCCACCTCGGCAATCGCTCGCACCTGTGTTGTCAGGTTGGCTGCCAGCTGGTTCACGTTTTCGGTCAGGCCTTTCCAGGTACCTGCCGCGCCCGGCACTTTGGCCTGGCCGCCCAGCTTGCCCTCCACACCTACCTCTCGGGCCACGCTGGTCACCTGGTCGGCAAAGGTTGCCAAGGTGTCCGTCATGCCGTTGATGGTGTCTGCGAGCGCCGCAATTTCACCCTTGGCCTCCACCGTCAGCTTGCGCTCCAGGTCGCCGTTGGCAACGGCCGTCACCACGCGCGCAATACCCCGCACCTGACTGGTCAAGTTACCGGCCATGAAGTTCACGTTGTCGGTCAAGTCCTTCCAGGTACCAGCCACACCCTGCACATCGGCCTGCCCGCCGAGTTTTCCTTCGGTCCCCACTTCCCGCGCCACCCGCGTCACCTCCGAAGCGAAAGAACGCAGCTGATCCACCATGGTGTTGATGGTTGCCTTGAGTTCCAGAATCTCGCCCTTCACGTCCACCGTGATCTTTTTGGACAAGTCGCCGGCCGCCACAGCTTTCGTCACGTCGGCGATGTTTCGCACCTGGGAGGTCAAGTTACCGGCCATGAAGTTCACGTTGTCGGTCAAGTCTTTCCTGGTACCCGCCACGCCCTGCACGTCAGCCTGACCACCCAGTTTTCCTTCGGTACCCACCTCTCGCGCAACCCGCGTCACCTCGGATGCGAAGGACCGGAGCTGGTCCACCATCGTGTTGATGGTGTTCTTCAGCTCCAAAATCTCGCCCTTCACGTCCACCGTGATCTTTTTGGACAGGTCACCGGCCGCCACAGCCGTCGTCACTTCGGCAATGTTTCGCACCTGAGCTGTCAGGTTGGAGCCCATGGAGTTAACCGAATCGGTCAAGTCTTTCCAGGTACCAGCCACACCCTGCACATCTGCCTGGCCGCCCAGTTTGCCCTCAGTACCCACTTCTCGCGCCACACGCGTCACTTCAGAAGCAAAGGATGAAAGCTGGTCCACCATGGTGTTGATGGTGTTTTTCAGTTCGAGAATTTCGCCCTTCACGTCCACCGTGATCTTTTTGGACAGGTCACCTGCCGCCACGGCCTTGGTCACCTCGGCGATGTTTCGCACCTGAGCTGTCAGGTTGGAGCCCATGGAGTTGACCGAGTCGGTTAAGTCCTTCCAGGTTCCGGCTACGCCCTGCACATCGGCCTGGCCGCCCAGCTTTCCTTCAGTGCCCACTTCGCGCGCCACCCGCGTCACTTCGGAAGCGAACGAGGAGAGCTGGTCCACCATCGTGTTGATCGTGTTCTTCAGTTCGAGAATTTCGCCCTTCACGTCCACCGTGATCTTTTTAGACAAGTCGCCAGCCGCCACAGCGGTTGTCACCTCGGCAATGTTTCGCACCTGGCCGGTCAGGTTGGAGCCCATGGAATTGACCGAATCGGTCAAGTCTTTCCAAGTACCCGCCACACCCTGCACGTCAGCCTGGCCACCCAACTTGCCTTCGGTACCCACTTCTCGCGCCACACGCGTCACTTCAGAAGCAAACGATGACAGCTGGTCCACCATGGTGTTGATGGTGTTCTTCAGCTCCAAAATCTCGCCCTTCACGTCCACCGTGATCTTTTTGGACAAGTCACCGGCCGCCACAGCGGTCGTCACATCGGCAATGTTTCGCACCTGAGAGGTCAGGTTACCGGCCATGAAGTTGACCGAGTCGGTCAAGTCTTTCCAGGTTCCGGCCACGCCCTGCACATCGGCCTGACCACCCAGTTTTCCTTCGGTACCCACTTCTCGCGCTACCCGCGTCACCTCGGAAGCGAAGGACCGGAGCTGGTCCACCATGGTGTTGATGGTGTTTTTGAGCTCCAAAATCTCGCCCTTCACGTCCACCGTGATCTTTTTCGACAAGTCGCCCGCAGCAACAGCGGTCGTCACTTCGGCAATGTTTCGCACCTGGGCTGTCAGGTTCGAGCCCATGGAGTTGACCGAATCAGTCAAGTCTTTCCACGTACCCGCCACACCCTGCACATCGGCCTGGCCTCCCAGTTTTCCTTCGGTACCCACTTCTCGCGCAACCCGCGTCACCTCGGCGGAGAAGGTACCCAACTGCTCCACCATTTTGTTGATGATCATGGCGGTGCGTAAAAACTCACCTTCCAGCGCCCGGCCTTCGGCTTCCAGCGCCATCGACTTGGACAGGTCGCCCTGCGCCACCGCACCGATCACACGCGCGACCTCGCTGGTGGGGTGCACCAGATCGGCGATCAGTGAGTTGATGGACTCGGCAGAGTCGCGCCAGAAACCGCTGGCATTGGGAACGCGGGCGCGCTCCTTGAGCTTGCCCTCCTTGCCAACAACGCGGCTTAGCCGGGCCAACTCTTCAGACATGCGCACGTTTTCAGACACCACATCATTAAAAACGTCGGCAACCCGACCGGGCACACCGGTCCAGTCCAAGGGCAAGGCTGCCGCACTGTCGCCTTTTTTCAAAGCCACCAGTGCAGTCAGAAGTGTCTTCTGCTGCTCGGCGCTTGACTCGGCGTCCTGGAAACATGCATCGACTGCGGCCAAGCTGTCTGACCAGAAGCCGGTGACCCGCGCCTGGGCACTTTTGGTCGGCCCCTTGCCGCCAGCCGGTTTGCGAGTTTTAAGCGCCTTGACGTTGTCTGCGGTGCTGACACTCACCGCCGCCAGCTGATTGAACTCGGCGGCCAGCTTGCCGTAGATGCCATCCCAGTCGGCGGGCAAAACAATGTTGGCATCGCCACGTCGCAACGCTTCCATGGCTTTCAGCAGGGTTTGCAGCTCGACTTCTTTATCGCGCGCAACCACAGGCAATCGTGCTATAGCCTCCATGGGGGAGTCCTCTAATAAATATAGTTGGGGTGGGGGTAACCGACGCCCCGGAGATTACCTTTTGTCACGCGCGCTGGCAATTAAACAGAAGGTCTTTTGGCACTTATTTCGGACTGTTTTTTGCAATCTCAAAACACTTTGCAAAGTGTAGAAGTTCTCCTACAAAAACCCATTGCGGCGGAATTTATATTCGAAGGTTTTTTGTCGCAAAAGCGTATGAAATTCGGGGCTTGACCCCGAGCAGAAGACAAAAACAGAGCGCTATGAATTACACAGCGCAATGCGATAACAAATTACCGATCCTGGCAATCCGCCATCTTCTCGCCGAGCCGAACGGCCGCGCCTGGCGCCCATGCCGGGTTGAAGTGGCACGGTCCCTTGGGGAAAAGCATCACGACAGTTGAGCCCAGCAAAAAGCGACCCATTTCGTCGCCTTGACCGAGGTTGACCACCGCGCTGTCATATTGCCACCGCCGCACGTCCCGGGTCCGGGGTGGGTTGACCACGCCGTGCCACACGGTAGCCATGCTGCCGACAATCGTTGCACCGACCAGCACCAGTACAAACGGCCCGCGCGCTGATTCAAAAACGCAGACAACTCGCTCATTGCGTGCAAACAGCCCCGGCACACCCCGGGCCGTGGCCGGGTTGACCGAAAACAACTCGCCCGGCACGTAAATCATTTGAACCAGCCGCCCAGCCGCCGGCATGTGGATGCGGTGGTAGTCCTTGGGGCTGAGGTAAATCGTGGCAAAACTGCCGCCGTCGAAACGCGCCGACAGTGCGCGGTCGCCGCCGACCAGCGCTGCCGTGGAGTAATAGTGGCCCTTGGCCTGGAAAATCTGGTCGCCCTCGATCGCACCAAACTGGCTGATGGCGCCGTCCACAGGGCAGATGAGATCAGCCGCCGCCAGGGGCCTCGCACCCGGCTTGAGTGCCCGGGTGAAAAAATCATTGAAGCTGGTGTAGCTGGTGATGTCTGGATTGGCTGCCTCGGCCATGTTGACGCCGTATTTGCCAATAAACCAGCGGATGATGGACGTGGTGACAGCACCACCGCGCATGGAGGCTATGTAGTGGCCAAATTCCGTGATGGCACGCTTGGGCAGGGCATATTGCAGGAGGACTTCAAATCGTTCGGACACGCGGGCTCACTCTGGGTCAGGAAGGTTGCTCATTCTATCGAGGCAGATGGATCAACCGGGTTGCAAGCGCAGCAAGCGGCCACGCGGGCTGTCGGTCAGCACATAGAGCAGTCCGTCCGGGCCCTGCCGCACATCACGAATGCGCTCGCCGCCCTCCAGCAATTTGCTCTCGCGAATGACTTTGCCTTTGAACGGTTCGCTCAATTCAATCCGGTTCAAATAGCCAAACTTCAGCGACCCGACAAAAAGATTGCCTTGCCAGGCTTTGCCGTACTTGTCGCTGGTCAGAAAGACCATGCCCGACGGCGCGATGGACGGCGCCCAGTAATGCAGCGGTTGCTCCATGCCGGCTTTGGCGGTAATGCCTTCGCCCATTTTTCCACCGCCATAGTTTTCACCATAGGTGATCACAGGCCAGCCGTAGTTGCGCCCCGGCTGCGGCAGGTTGATCTCATCGCCGCCTTGGGGGCCATGCTCATGCGTCCAGTAAGTGCCGTCTGGCGCAAGCGTCGCGCCCTGCATGTTGCGGTGGCCATAGCTCCAGATTTCGGGCAACGCGCCTGCCCTGCCGACAAACGGGTTGTCTTTGGGCACGGTGCCGTCTTTACCCACCCGCACCACCTTGCCGTGGTGGTTGTCCAGCTTTTGCGCATCCTGCATGCGGGAGAATCGGTCACCCAGCGTCAGCAAAAGGGTTCCGTCCGGTTTGCCGTCCTTGCGGGCTTCGACAATTCGGCAGCCAAAGTGGGCGGAGCTGGAAAATTTCGGTTTCTGGCTAAAGACGACCTGCACGTCGTCCAGTCGCCTGTTGTCCGCCGAAAGGGTGGCACGCGCCATCGCCGTGCTGTTGCCACCGCCAGAAGCGGCAGGTTCGGCAAAACAGAAGTAGAGACGGCGGTTAGCTGCAAAGTCGGTATCCGTGATGACATCGTGCAAGCCGCCCTGCCCTCCAGCGTCAATGGCGGGCAAACCGGCAAGGGGTTCCCCCATCTGGCCGTTAGGCTCCACCACCCGCATGCGGCCGACCCTCTCGGTCACCAGAAAGCGGCCATTCGGCAAAAAAGCCAGGCCCCAAGGGTTTTGTAGTCCGGTGGCTATCATTTCTGGCCGAACTGCCTGCGGCTGGGCCGCTGCCTCGACACAAACAGCGGCAAACACAAAAGCAATAGCAAACTGCGAAGACCTGGCGAGGGAAAAAGGCATAAGTGACCCCTTAAAAGGCAAGAAAGCACGTCAAAAGCCGGAAAACATCCCCAATATGCCACCGCCAGAGGGCTCGCGGGCGGCCGAGGCTACTCGGCCGGGGACAGCTCAAATACGCTTTTTTGTATTAATTCATTACAAATCAATGACTTGAATCGCCAATCTAGAAAAAACTTTAGCTTGACGTAGGACAGGTCCTTCAAGTAATCTAGCGCCCATGCGTTTGACCCTCCTTGTATCCTGCCTTCTGTTTGCCGCCCATGCCCAGGCAACGCCTGGCCAGTCGGGTGACGACATGGACAAATTCCTTGCCGACAAGGGCCTTCTCAACAAGCTCGAGCAGGTGCGCCAGTCGGTCAGCCACAAAGCATCCGAGCTGGTTGTCAACGCTATGGGGTTTTTGGGCGTCCCTTACAAACGGGGGGGGAATTCTGCAGAAACCGGTTTTGATTGCAGCGGTTTTGTCCGCGCCATTTACGAACAGTCTGTCGGCCTGATCCTGCCGCGCCGCGCCGAGCAGCAGGCAGCCGCTACCCAAAGCATCGATAAAAAAGACCTTCAACCAGGCGACTTGGTGTTCTTCAATACCTTGAAACGCACCTTCAGCCATGTCGGTATCTACGTCGGTGACGGCAAATTTATCCATTCACCCAAACCGGGTGCCCAGGTACGGGTTGAAAGCATGAGCATTGCCTATTGGGCACAACGCTTTGACGGCGCCCGCCGTGTAGCCGGCGCACCTGCAGTGGCAACCGATCGCACCGGCGAATAAGCGCAGGCTCCTCGCCTGACACCCGGGCCGACGCCCTCAGTCGGCCTTGACCCCCGCGTCCTTGATCACCTTGGCCCACTTGGCCGTCTCCAGCGCTATAAACGCGTCAAATTCTTCTGGTGTCCCACCCGCGGCAAAAGTGCCCATAGCGTCCAGCCGGACTTTGGTTTCTTCGCTGCGAATAATGCGACCCACCTCCTCCGACATGCGCCGCACGATGTCTTTTGGCGTTGCAGCAGGGGCCAGCATGCCGGCCCATGTACTGCCCGTAAAGCCGGCAAAACCCTGCTCAATGAAGGTGGGCACATCGGGAACGGCAGGCAGGCGCCGGTCACTGGAAACACCAATCAAGCGCACCTTGCCCGCCTTGCCCTGGTTGATCAAACCAGTGGCCGCATCAAAAAACAGCTGTATCTGGCCACCCATCAAATCCGTCAGCGCGGGAACTGCGCCCCGGTACGGGATGTGCACCATATACGTTTTGGTGATGGACTTGAGCAGCTCGCTGGTCAGATGAGCCGCAGAGCCGTTTCCAGATGACCCGAAGCTGACTTTGCCGGGGTTGGCCTTCGCGTAGGCAATCAACTCTTTGGCGGTTTTGAAAGGTGCGTCGTTGTTCACAGCGGCCAGCAGCGGCGACACGCCCATCAGAGAGACTCCCGTCAAATCCTTGCGGGGGTCATAAGGCAATTTGGGATACAGCGTGGTGTTGGCGGCATAGGCCGCAATCACCACCGCAAACGTACTGCCATCGGCCGGCGCCTTGGCCAGCAGGTCCACCCCGATGATGCTGTTGGCGCCCGGCTTGTTGTCGACGGTCACCGTCTGCTGCAAGCGGTTTTGCAGGCCCACCTGCACAATGCGCGCCATTTGGTCGGTAAAGCCGCCCGGGGTGTAGGGCACGATGATGCGGATGGGCTTGTTCGGCCATGCTGACTGAGCCAGCAGCGGCGCACACACACCGGCCGCGCCCGCCGCGATGGTCAAGTTGAATTTGCGGCGCGACGGGGAGCGTGGGGAATTGAATTCAGGCATGGCTTCTCCAGAGGTGAAATTCATTCTGGACCACGCGTCGTACCCCAGCCACCGGGTTAGCCCCAGAAAAATCATCGCCGGCACGCTGCGCTGACGCCTGCGCGACTCTCCTACTCGTCAACACGGGAATCCGGCTTTGGCCAAGTCCTATTCACGGACTTCAGCCGCACCTGGAATCTTGCCAAACACGCGCGTTTCATCCCGGTAAAAACCCTGATTGATTTAATTATTGATGTTTATAAACTACCAACATCAAACCAAATCAAAGCAGCATGTCAACGCCCAACTCCACTGTCACCATCGCGGATATTGCCCGTCACGCCAAGGTAGGCACGGCCACCGTGGACCGCGTGCTCAATGGCCGCCCCGGTGTGAATGCCGAGACCATGCAAAAGGTGATGCAGGCGGTAGCGGCGCTGGGGGAGCCCGTGGTGCTGCGCGGGCGGCCGCGCATGCGTGACAACTTTCGCTTTGCCTATGTGCTGCCCGAAGGCAACTCTGACTTCATTGATCAGGTGGAGCGGCAGATCGCCCAAGCGGCGGGCGATTTACGGCATCAGCACATCACCGAGATCACGTACCGCTTCAATGCAGAGGACCCCGCGCAATTTGCTGCCGATCTGGCACAGGTGGGTGACTGCGACGGCATCGCCTTGTTGGCGCCCGACGAGCCCGCCATCAAATTGGCCATCAATGAAAAAGTACGTGCCGGAGTTCATGTCGTGACCCTCTTCTCGGACGTAGCAGGGTCCATGCGCGAGGCATATGTGGGGGCAGACAACCGCGCGGCGGGGCGCACCGCAGGCTTGCTGCTGGCGCGCATGGCCGCAGCCAGCCCACAGCCGGGCACCTTGCTGGTGCTGTCGCAGGCCACGCGAATGTCCGCGGACATTGAGCGGCGAATCGGCTTTACCCAGGTGATTGAAGACCGGTTCGCCGGTTTTGACGTTTTGCGTGCACCCGCCCTTCCGTCAGACGATGAGGGCGCCTACCAGGCACTCATGCCGTTCTTGCAAAAAGATATGGCTGGCGCGCGGCTGGCCGGCATCTACAGCCTGGGCTCCGGCAATGCCGGCGTGGTGCGCGCCCTCACCGAGTTGGGCCTGGCAGGAGCGCAAGGCGTGGTGGCGCATGACTTTACCCAGGCGCATCGCTCTTTGCTGATCAGCGGCGCGTTGGCGTATGTGCTGCACCAGGACATTCATTACTGCGTGTTGACAGCCGCGCGCGTGCTACGCGGGCTATGTGACAACGTGCGTGGCGCACTCAATGTGGTGCAACCGCGGGTTGAGATTCTGACTGCTGAAAACCTTCACTGAAGCGATGGTTGGATGTGTGTGAGTGTGTTGATGTGTACGAATGCTTTAAAACTTTTAAGGAGACTTTTCCCATGAAACAAGTATTTAAAAAATTACCCGCCGTGGCCAGTCTGGCCCTGGCGGCGGCTTTGACTTTGGGCAGCGCAGCGGCGCAGGCGCAGGACAAGACCATCACCCTTTGCTGGGCAGCCTGGGACCCGGCCAATGCCCTGGTTGAGCTGTCAAAAGACTTCACAGCAAAGAGTGGCATCAAAATGAAATTTGAATTTGTGCCATGGCCCAATTTTGCGGACCGCATGCTCAACGAACTCAATTCCAAGGGCAAGCTGTGTGACCTGATCATTGGTGACAGCCAGTGGATTGGCGGCTCTGCAGAAAGTGGCCATTACGTCAAGCTCAACGACTTCTTTGATAAAGAAGGCATCAAGATGGGTGACTTCATGCCGGCCACCGTCACCGGCTATGCCGAGTGGCCCAAGAACACGCCCAACTACTGGGCACTCCCTGCCATGGCCGATGCCGTGGGGTGGACTTACCGCAAAGACTGGTTTGGCAAGCCTGAACTGCAAGCGGAGTTCAAGAAAAAACATGGACGTGATCTCGCTCCCCCCAAAACCTGGGCTGAATTCAAGCAGGTGTCCGAGTTTTTCCAGGGGCGCATGGTCGACGGCAAAAAAGTCTATGGAGCCTACGTCTTCACCGAGCGTGGCTCTGAAGGCATCACCATGGGCGTGACCAACGTGCTGTATCCCATGGGTTTCAAATACCAGGATCCGAAGAAGGCTTACGCCATGGACGGTTTCGTGAATTCGGCGGACGCGGTGAAGGGTCTGGAGTTCTACAAATCACTGTACAAAGGCAGCACCGCTCCGGGCATGACCAACGCCTATATGGGTGAGGGACTTGACGCCTTCAAGTCCGGCCAGGTGGCCATGATGATGAACTGGTTTGCATTCTTCCCCGGCCTGAACAAAGACCCGAACGTGGGCGGCGAGAAGATCGGCTTCTTCAGCAATCCCTCGGACAAGGCCAAGGGTGTTCAGTTGGGTGGACAGGGTATCTCGGTGGTTTCTTACTCCGCCAACAGAAACGAGTCGCTGCAATACATCAAGTGGTTTGCCTCGCCCGATGTTCAGAAGAAGTGGCAGGCAGTGGGCGGCGCGTCGGCGCACAAGGCGGTGTTGAACGACCCCGCTTACCCCAAGAGCGCACCTTATGCCCAGGCCTTCCTCGACTCCATGGGCATGGTGGTGGACTTCTGGGCCGACCCGTCCTACGCCCAACTGATGTTGGCTATGCAAAAGCGTGTGCATGACTACGTGGTCGCCGACAAAGGCACCGCCAAGCAAGCGCTCGACTCCTTGAATGCCGACTGGAAAAAAGTCTTCAAGGACGACGGCAAGCTGAAATAGATCGGCGCCGCGCCCCTGGCAGGGTGCGCTGAAACCGCCATGGCGGATTCAGCATGCACTTTGCCAGGGCCTCAGCATTGCAAAACCGTTTCACCTCACCCCGCCAATGGGATTGAAGGCATCACACCATGACTCTCACCCGTGCCCTTGAGCGCGCCGCAAGCGCCACTCCGCCAACAATGGCGGGCGGCTTGCGCGGCCTGTCTGACCGGGCCATTGCCTGGCTATTCATTGGCCCCACCATGTTGATACTGCTGCTGATCAACATCTTTCCGCTGATCTGGACCATCAAGCTGTCCTTCACCAACTTCCGCGCCAACCGGCCGAATGCCGAAGTGAGCTCGGTCGGGATCGACAACTACGTCTCGGTGCTGACCGATCCCGACATCTGGCTGGCGATGCAGACCACCGCCCATTTCCTGTTCTGGACCATCCTGCTGCAAATGGTGATTGGCTTCACACTGGCCTATTTGATTGACCGCAAATTTCGCGGCCACGGCTTCTGGACCACCGTGATCCTGGTGCCCATGATGCTGTCGCCTGCCGTGGTCGGCAACTTCTGGGCCTTTTTGTACCAGCCGCAAGTGGGCCTGTTCAACTACGTGGTGGCCTGGCTCTCGGGTGTGCCGCCCTCCTCCTTCGAAATGCTGGGCTCGGTCAAGCTGGCGCCGTGGGCCATCATCATCGTGGACACCTGGATGTGGACCCCGTATGTGATGCTGATCTGCCTGGCTGGACTGCGCTCCATACCCGACTACATCTACGAAGCCGCCGAAGTGGACCGGGCTTCCAAACTACGTCAGTTTTGGTCCATCACATTGCCCATGGTGTTGCCCTTCATCATGCTGGCGGTGCTGTTTCGCGGCATCGAAAACTTCAAGATGTTTGACATGGTCAACCTGCTGACCTCGGGCGGCCCAGGCTCTGCCACGGAGCTGGCGTCCATCACGCTCAAGCGCGAAGCGTTCGAGAAATGGCGCACAGGTTACTCATCGGCCTTTGCCATCATTTTGTTTGTCGCCGTGTTTGGCATGGCCAACATCTACGTCAAAGCCCTCAACTACGTCAAGAACCGCTAGGCACATCATGAGCACAGGTATCAGCACAGCACACTCGGTGGTTGAGCCAAGTCAGGGCACCCGCTGGGTGGCAGGATTTTTGGTCGCGTTGTACGCACTCGTCACCATCATCCCCTTGGCCTGGATCATTCTGACCAGCTTCAAAAGCCCGCCCGATTCGATCAGCTACCCGCCCAAGGTGGTGTTCACACCGACGGCAGAGGGCTATTGCAACTTGTTCACCACCCGCTCGCGCCAGACGCCCGAGTACATCGCGGCTCTGCCGCCAGCCACCAGCAAGTGCGACCAGGTAGCACGCAGCAACAACATGGTGGTGGCGGGCAGCAGCAACTATGTACCGCGTTTCGTCAACTCACTCATCATTGCATTTGGCTCGACGATTCTCTCGGTGGGTTTTGGCGTGATGGCGGCTTACGCCTTTTCGCGTTTCAAGGTTCCCCTGAAAGATGATTTGCTGTTCTTCATCTTGTCCACCCGGATGATGCCGCCCATCGCGGTGGCCATTCCGATCTACCTGATGTACCGCGAGCTGGGACTGTCCGACACCCGCATGGGCATGATCCTGCTTTACACCGCCGTCAACATCTCCCTGGCGGTCTGGCTGCTCAAAGGCTTCATTGACGAGATTCCGCGCGAGTACGAAGAAGCCGCCATGGTCGATGGTTACACCCGGCTGCAGGCCTTCGTCAAGGTGGTGCTGCCGCAGGCCACCACGGGCATTGTGGCCACTGCCATTTTTTGCCTGATCTTCTCGTGGAACGAATACGCCTTTGCGGTGTTGCTGACCTCAGGTGAGGCGCAAACCGCGCCGCCCTTCATCCCCATCATCATCGGCGAAGGGGGTCAGGACTGGCCCGCCGTGGCGGCCGGCACAACGCTGTTCCTGATCCCCATCCTGGTCTTCACCGTATTGCTGCGCAAGCACTTGTTGCGAGGCATCACCTTCGGTGCGGTACGCAAGTAACCCCTAGAGGACGACCCCATGTCACCTGTCACCCCTGCAAGACCGCGGGCTTCCAAATCCGCAACTGGCCGCCGCTGGCCGCGGTGGTTGCGTCGCGGCCCCATGGAACTGCTGGCCTGCGTGCTCATCAGCCTGGGCATTTTGATGCTGCTGCAACCTTTTGCCATGGCTCTGTACACCTGGTCTTTTGTCACCATGCTGTCGGGGACCGTGATGTTCATGGTGGTATCGAAGTTTCCTCAATGAACCACCCCAACCAGGCACCCCCAATGAGACCCATCCATGGCTGAAATTCAAGTCAAACAGTTGCACAAAGCCTTCGCCGAGTTCACGGCCGTGAAAAACTCAAGCTTCACTGTCAACGACGGCGATTTCTTCTGCTTGCTCGGGCCCTCGGGCTGCGGCAAGACCACCACGCTGCGCATGATTGCCGGGCTGGAATTGCCCACCTCCGGTCAGATATTTCTGGACGGGGAAGACGTCACGCACAAGCGCGCCTCGGCACGCGACATCGCCTTTGTGTTCCAGATGTTCGCCCTGTACCCGCACATGAGCGTGCGCCAGAACATCGCATTTCCCCTGGTCACCCAGGGCATGGCGCAACACGACATCAATCAGCGGGTGGCGAGCGCAGCGCGCACACTGCACATCACCGAACTGCTGGACAAATCTGTCTCGGGGCTCACCAGCGGGGACCGGCAGCGCGTCGCCTTGGGGCGTGCCATTGTCCGCCAGCCGCTGGCCTTCATGATGGACGAACCCCTGGGCGCGCTGGACGCCGAGTTTCGCGAAATGATGTGCGAGGAACTGCGCAACCTGCATGACCGCCTGGGCGCCACGACGGTGTACGTCACGCATGACCAGCGCGAAGCCATGTCCATGGCCGACAAGATCGCCATCATGAATCAGGGCGTGATCGAACAGCTCGGCACGCCGCAAGACATTTACGACCGACCCGTCAGCGTCTTCGTGGCCGACTTCATGGGCGCACCGGCCATGAACTTCATCCCTTTTGAAGCCGGTCTGGCCCGCGGTGCGAGCTCGGCCACCATTGGCACAGCCGAAGTAGGTTTACCCAGTCTGAGCGAGGCTGTACTAAGCCGTCCCCTGCTCTATGGGGTTCGGCCTGAGCATGTCAGCCTGCAGACGGACTCGGCATTCAGGGCCGAAGTGCTCGGCACCGAATACCTGGGCAATTGCCAGATTGTGACCATGACCACCGCACCGGGCGGGACCTTGCGCGCCAAGCTCGACGTCAAAACGCCGGTGCGCCGGGGGGATCAGGTAGGCCTGGCGTTTGACACCGCGCAAGTCAGCCTGTTTGACCAGGCCAGCGGGCGGGCCATCCATACCGCGCGCTACGACGCGCAAGTCACCTCAGCCCAAGCACGGGGAGTCTTCCATGGCTAATCTGAAATTGTCTGGCGTGAGCAAGAGCTTTGGCGATACGGCCGCAGTACAGCACCTCGATATCGACGTGGCCAGTGGCGAGTTTGTCGTCTTGCTGGGCCCCAGTGGCGCCGGCAAAACCACAACACTGCGCCTGGTGGCCGGACTGGAAACGCCCGACAGCGGCCAGGTTTACATCGATGGCTACGACGTGACCCGGGTTGCGCCCGCCATGCGCGATGTGACCTTTGTGTTTCAGCAGTATTCGCTGTACCCGCACTTGAGCGTTTATGACAACCTGGCATTCCCGCTGCGTTCCCCGCTGCGTAAAAAATCTGCGGCGGATATCCACGCCAAGGTCATGGAAGTCGCTCGCATGCTGCGCATGGAAGACAAACTGCAAAGCCCCGCCACCAAACTCTCCGGTGGTCAAATGCAGCGCGTCGCCATTGGACGGGCGCTGGTACGCAGCCCGGCGGTATATCTGATGGACGAACCGCTGTCATCGCTCGACGCAAAACTGCGCAACGACTTGCGCCTGGAGCTCAAGCGTATTCAGCAAGACCTGGGCGCCACCATGCTGTACGTGACGCACGATCAGATCGAAGCGCTGACCCTGGCAACGCGCATCGGCGTGCTCGACCACGGGCAACTGGTGCAACTGGGCACACCGCAACAGGTGTATGAGGACCCCGTCAGTGTGAGTGTGGCGAGCCGCCTGGGTTTGCCGCGCATCAACCTGGTTCCGCGCGCTGCGTTTTCCAAGCTGGCGGTACCCGAGAAGGTTCAGACGCTGGGCGTGCGCGCGGAACACGTGCAGTTGCATAGCGACTATCAGCAGGGCTCCAGCCACCGGCAAAGCCAGATCAAGCGCATCGAGCGCCTGAGCGACCAGTATCTGGTGCATGTGGGACTGTCGGGCAGCGAACATGACCTGATCGCTGCGGTGCCGCCGGGTCACCAATTTGAGCCCGGCGAAGTGGTTCGTATGGAACTGATGCAAAGCCTTTGGTTCGATGCTCAGGGCCAGCGCGTGCGGGCCTGATTTTTTTTTGATGGAAACTCACAATGTCACTACAACTCATCATTCAAAACGCCACCCAGACGCTGGTGGATCACCTTGACGAACTGACAGCACTCGACCAAGCCATAGGCGACGGCGACCATGGGCTGAACATGAAGCGCGGCGCCCAGGCCATTCAGGCCAAACTGCCAGATATGGCCAACGCCAGTCTGAACGAGGCGCTCAATCTCATGGGCAAGACCTGCGTGGCCATGATCGGGGGTTCTTCCGGTCCGGTTTTCGGCACGCTGCTCATCACGCTGGGCAAAGAATTGCCCAGCACACCCACAGCTGCTGATCTGGCCCCCGCACTGCGCTCCAGCATAGAGGCGCTTACCCGCCTGGGCAAAGCCGAGGTTGGGCAGAAAACGCTGCTCGATGTGCTCGACCCTGTGCAAAAGGTCCTCGCGCTAGGTGGTGATGATGTGATTGCCCAGGTGCGCCGGTGCGCCTTCGACAGCGCGGCCGCTACCGCCCAGATGGACGCCACCCGCGGGCGTTCGTCCTTCCTGGGGGAGCGCGCCAAAGGACATGTCGATCCCGGCTCGCGCTCCATGGCGTTGATCATTGGCTCGGTCTGCGATAGCCTGACACCCGCCTGAGTCTCCCTTTTCTCTCTCTTCCCATGTCACTGAGGTGCCCCATGAAAAATCTTATCAATCACGTAGACAATGTTCTGGCCGAATCGCTGGACGGTTTTGCCGCCGCCCACGCCGACATCGTCGTGTTGGGTGAAGAGCGCGAATTTGTGCGCCGCAAACACATCAAGCCAGGCAAGGTGGCCCTGATTTCTGGCGGGGGCGCAGGCCACGAGCCGCTGCATGCCGGCTTTGTGGGCCACGGCATGCTTGACGCCGCCTGCCCCGGTCAAATTTTCACATCGCCAACACCCAACCAAATGCTCAATGCGGCGCAGGCAGTGGATGGCGGCGCGGGCGTCCTGTTCATCGTCAAGAACTACTCCGGTGACATGATGAACTTTGAAATGGCGGCGGAAATGCTGGACCAGGACAACGCCATGGTGGTCGTCAACGACGACGTGGCGGTGGAAGATTCCACCTACACCACCGGGCGGCGCGGGGTGGCGGGCACGCTCATCGTCGAAAAAATTCTGGGTGCCGCGGCGGAACGCGGCGACAACCTGGCGCAACTCAAGGCCCTGGGCGATGCAGTAAACAAGGCTACCGCCTCCATGGGCGTGGCCCTCACCTCTTGCACCGTGCCCGCTGCAGGCAAGCCGACATTTCAGATCAGCGCCGGTGATATGGAGGTCGGAGTCGGCATTCACGGTGAGCCGGGGCGCCGGCGCGTGCCGCTGGCCAGCGCCGACAGCATCGCCGATGAGCTGGTCACAGCCATTGTCAAAGACTTGGCGCTCAAGGCCGGACAACAAGTGATTTTGCTGGTCAATGGATTTGGTGGCACCCCCATGCTGGAGTTGTACCTGATGGTCAATGCCGCGCGCAAAGTGCTCAGCGATGCGGGCATCCAACCCGTGCGCCACCTGACCGGCTCCTATGTCACCTCACTTGAAATGGCCGGCTGCTCCATCACCGTTACCGTGGTCGACGCGGAAACGCTGGCTTTGTGGGACGCACCTGTTCACACTTCCGCATTGCGCTGGGGTATGTAAGGAAATTCAATCGCATCCCAGTGCAATATGCGCTGGCTGCCATGAATAGTGCAGCACTTTGCGTTGCGACATACGCTGCCTGTCACAAAGTTCAGCTTGGAACTGTCCAAGTAAATAGGAGAACCATTTCGGCGCTCCCGTTTACAAAGAGGGTTCCATGCAGACATTTCTGAAATCAAGCCCTGCAGCCGTCGTGATCGGCACCGCACTTCTTGCGATCGGCGGCTTGACCACCGCCCAAACGGCCAGCTCCTTTACCGCCACACCCACAGTTGTCATTGTCCGGGTTGCCAAGCCCTGGTATGCCCCCCAAGCGTTAGTGGCGGGCAAGATGCGCGACACCATGGCGCAATACAGTGCCATCGACGGCTTGCTGTTCAAGGCCTACAGTTTCGAACGTAACAGCGGCGATTACGGGGGTGTCTACTATTGGCAAAGTACTGCTGCCGCCAAAGCATGGTTCAGCCCAGCATGGTTTGAACGGGTGCGCAAGGAACGCGGCACCGAGGGCCGTGTGCGTTTTTTTGAAGCGCCCGTATCCATAGACAACACCCCCGGCGGCACCCTGGTCGAGGCGAAGTCAAGTACGGTTGCCACTCTGGTGGAGATCAACATTCCAGCTGGCGTAGGCCGTGAGGCTCTGATCGCCGAGTTCAACAAAGCGGTACCCACTTACCAAAAAGTGCCGGGCTTGCTGCGCAAACAATTCATTCTTTCTGATCAAGGCACCTTTGGCGGCGTCTATATCTGGAGAGACCAGGCCAGTGCGGCCAGTTGGTTCAATACCGAATGGCAGGCCAACGTTCAAAAAAAGTACGGCAGCCCTGCGCGCATGGAATGGTTTGATACCCCCATACTTCAACCAACACAAAAGCAATCTACCGTCATAGCTCAGCCATGAAGATCACCTCCCCCGAACCCGAAACACTGGTGGCCGCCACCCAGGGCGATCTGGCTGCGCTGGATCAGCTGCTGATGCACATCCAGCCGGGAGTGTTTAACCTCGCGGTGCGCATGCTGGGCAACCGCGAAGACGCGGCCGATGCCACGCAGGAAATTCTCCTCAAGGTCGTCACCCATCTCGGAACGTTCAAGGGCGAGGCGGCTTTTGCGACCTGGATCTTCCAGATCGCACGCAACCATCTGTTGAACGCCATCACCCGCGGCAAAGAGCATCCAGAGGTTTCCCTTGAAGCCATGCAGGACAGGCTACAACAAGGACTGGACTACGGTGAAAGCGTGAGGCCACTGAGGCAGGACGGTGACGCCTTGACCCCCGAGGACAAGCTTGCGGCGCGGCAAGTGGCCCTGAGTTGCACACAAAACATGCTGATGACGCTGGACCGCGACCACCGGCTAGCGTATGTACTCGATACCGTGTTCGGTCTGCCATCCAAAGAAGCTGCTCTGGTGCTGGACATCACCGCTGCGGCCTACCGGCAGCGCCTTTCCCGCGCGCGGGCCAAGCTTGACACCTTTGCCGCCACGACGTGCGGATTGGCGTCTGAAAGGGCTGCGTGCCAATGCGAAAAGCAACTCCCCGCGCTGAAAGCCCAGCCTAACAACAACACCAAGGGCAAGCCAGCGCCCAAGTTGGTTGCCATCCACAGGGAAGAAATGCTGGAGGCGCAGAAAAATCTGGATGCGCTCGTGCGGGTGGGCGAAGCGGCGGCCATATTTCGCGCGCATCCACAATACCAGGCACCGGAAACCATGCGCATGGCCATTCGTGCCGTCCTCAGTGCCGAAGGGCTTTGGACATCGAACAGGCGACTGCAATGACGCAGCCCGAACCAGTAACGCTACACACAGACGACGCCATCACGCTTGCTGCCACACGGTTTCGCCCGCCAAGTCCATCGGCGTCCGCAGTGCTTGTGGCTGGCGGCCTGGGGGTTCCGCAGCGCTATTACGCGGCATTTGCGCAGTGGCTGGCGGCGCAGGGTCATCATGTCATGACGTTTGACCCGCGGGGGATGGGTGCATCACTACCAGCAGGGCAATCACTGCGCGAAGTGCAAGCCGACATGCTCTCTTGGGCGCAGGTGGATTTTTCTGCTGCGGTGAGTGCATTGCTGGAATGCAGCGGCACGCAGACGATCACTGTCGTAGGCCACAGCCTGGGCGCGCACCACGCCGCGATGACGACTCCTCAAACGCAATCGCGCATCAGCACGCTGGTGTCGGTGGCCGCCGGCGCCGGTTACTGGCGCGATTGGGCGCCAACATCCCGTAACAAGGCCCCACTCATGCTGCACCTGGCCGGGCCGATACTCACACCGCTTTTTGGATACTTCCCCGGAAAGCGGCTGGGCATGGTCGCAGACCTGCCTGCCGGGGTGATGCATCAATGGACGCGCTGGTGCCGCCATCCCGAGTTTGCCTGGGGTGCCGAGCCGGAAAAACTCTTGCCCGTGCTTCAAACTGCGCGCTACCGAATCCGGGCTTTGAGCTTCAGAGACGACGAGGCCATGACCGAGAACTGCACCCGCAAGCTGCTGGCAGCCACGCCTAACGCGCCAGCTACCCTCGAAGTCATTTCGCCCGAATCGATGAGCGTAGCGCGCATCGGGCACATGGGCGCGTTTCGCTCAGAGCAACAGGCCAAGTTGTGGCCGCACATGCTGAAGTTGATCGAAGTACGGTAACTGGTCCAGGGTCAACCCCCCCAGCCGACTTGCGGGTAGGTGTGCCGCTAAACCGAAGAAGCCTGGCCTAGCCAATCAGTAATTTGTTGCCTCGTTAGCTGCCACAACACATCCAGCGCCTGAGCGCGCGCCAGTGCATCAGCTGGCATGCCGTGGTGGGCGTCCTCCTCAAGCAGACGGCACAAGTCAGCAATTGCCACGGCGCCAACGTTGCTGGCCGCACCTTGCACGCCATGGGCGGCTTGCGCCAGTGCTTCGGCGTCATTGGCGGCGATGGCTTGATGGGTGGCCTGGATACGCTGCGGGGTTTTGGTCAGGAACACATCTACCAATTCACGCACCATGGCCAGATCTTCGTCGTCCATCTCGCGCAGCTCTTGCAGACGGTTGAAGTCCATCACCGGCAGCTCGTCTTTGATTTGGCTTGGCACAGACGGTATAGCCAGAGAATTTTCATCATTTTGACCGCTGGTCTTTTCATTTTCCATACCGTCAGCTACAGCATCCATCTCAGCTCGGCTACACCAGCGCTCCAGGGTTTGAGCCAGCAGGGCCACTTGCAGCGGCTTGGTGAGGTAATCGTCCATGCCCGCATTCATGCAGCGCGCGCGATCCTCATCGGAAGCCGCAGCCGTTACCGCGATGATGGGTGGCGCTGCCTTGCCGTGAGTGGCGTGAATCAGATGGGTGGACTCGATGCCGTCCATGTCGGGCATGTTCAGGTCCATTAATACGGCACCAAAAGGCTGGCGGCTGGCAATAGAGGAACTCACCATCTTGGCGGCCTCCAGGCCATCGGCTGCATTTTGGCTGTCGTAGCCGAGCTTTTTCAAAATGGCGCTGGCCACCTTCAAGTTCACCTCGTTGTCGTCGGCCACCAAAATCGTGATGTTCTTGCGGGCATTGACCTGGGCCGGGACTGAAAGTTGCTGTGCGTCCGCATTGGGCGACACACAACGCGCCACCGCGTCCAGCAATTGCCCCTGCCGTGTCGGTTTGAGCAGCCGTCCCGCAAACAACTTGGCGTTTTTGTCAGTCCCCGGCATAAAACCTGAACTCAGCAGCACCATCGGGATATCCGCCCACTCTGGCCTGTCTTTAATCGTTTGCGCCATCTGAATGCCGTCCATCTCAGGCATGTGCATGTCGGTGATGATGATGTCGGGCCGCCACGAGGTGGGGTGGTCGCGCATGCCCTTCTCAAGCCACTGCAGGGCCTGCATACCCGACATAGCGCTGGCGACCTGAATGCCCCACAGTTGCAGCTGGCGAGTCAAGATGCGCACATTGGTGGCGTGGTCGTCTACCACCAGCGCCCGCTTGCCGTGCATCATGCCGACCTCGACCGGTACCTGGACGGGTGCCAGTTCGGCCAGCGGTGCCCACATCGTGAACCAGAAGGTAGAGCCTTGGCCCAAGGTGCTTTCTACTCCAATGGTGCCCCCCATCAGCTCAACCAGGCGCTTGCAAATAGCCAAGCCCAAACCGGTACCACCGTACTTGCGGGTGGTAGAAGCATCGACCTGCGTAAAGGCCTGAAACAGCGAATTCAAGCGCTCTGGCGGTATGCCAATGCCAGTGTCAGTCACGCGAAACTCTAGCAGTGGTACGTTGCTGTCAGTTTGCAAATCTGCCGCTGCCATGCGCACATAAATCGCCACCTCACCCTTTTCGGTGAACTTCACAGCGTTATTGATCAGGTTGATCAGCAGCTGCCGCAGCCGGGTGATGTCGCCCACAATCGCCGTCGGCACACCGCCTTTTTTGTCTTTGGGAATGTCGATGATCAACTCGATCCCCTTTTCCCTGGCACGCGGTGCGGCGATATCGCAGGCCTCCTCTATGGCCGTTCGAAGGTGCAGCGGCTCGGCCTCAATATCCAGCTTTCCCGACTCGATTTTGGAAAAATCCAAAATATCGTTAATCACTGCCAGCAATTGGTCGCTGGAGACCCGGATCGTTTTGAGATAGTCCAGTTGCTCGGGGTCAAGCGCGGTTTCACCCAACAACGTTGCCATGCCCACCACACCGTTGAGCGGCGTGCGGATTTCGTGGCTCATGGTGGCTAAAAATGCCGCCTTTGCGCGTGCCGCTCCCAGAGCTTCTTCTCGCGCCTGCACCAGCTCGGTTTCGCGCGAGCGCACCTCCGCCTCGGCAGCGCGTGCCCGCAGGCTTTCGTCGTCAGATTGTTTTTTTTCTTCACGCAGGCGCAAGGCCACGGTATTGAAGGCCGTAGCCACTTGCCCGAGTTCATCCTGGGACTCCAGGGTCAGGGTGTCTTCAAAGTCACCTGTGTTCATGCGCTGTGCAGCAGCCTGCAAGCGGCGCACGATGGCCATCACGCTGGCATAAAAAGCGACCAGCAAATAAGCCACCAAAAGAAGCGAGGCGGCAGAAAAAACCAGCGCCCACCGCTTTTGGGTTTCGGCAGCGGCAATGCGCACGTTGAGCAGAGTATCCAGTTCGTTGTAGCTGGCCGCGCCCAAATCGAGGTTGGTCTGGCTGACTTCCCTGATCTGGCTCTCAATCCGTCCCGCCAGCGCACCAGGGTTGCTTACCGTCAAGACATCATTTCGCAACATGGCGACCAGCCGGGTCGCACCACGCTCAAAGTTACCCGCCTCGCTCGACAAGCGGGCGGACAATCCAGACGACTTGGTGTTGGCATAAGCTGTCTTCAAACCATCGCGAACGCGCCCGGAATCCAGCTCAATCAAGCCGGCAAGTCGCGCGAGTTCTGCGCGATCTTCTGCCGTCAATACTCCTTTGAATTCAGCCTGCAATAACAAAAAACGAAGTTCGACCATCAAATCAGCAATCCCGGGCAGGCGCAACAGCACTGCGTCCATCAGATAGTAAGTATCAAGATCCGGGTCCAGAATCAGGTTGGAGGTATCGCCCGTATGGCTGGTTAGCGCAGCGATATCGGTCAGCAATTGGCGGTGCAACTCCGTGGTGTTGCGGCCTTGCTGGCCGAACAGGACCTCACGAAGGAATCGGCGGTTTTCGCGCACGACAGAAAACTTGGAGGTCGTGAGCAATGCAGGCCCCAAATCAGTGTCGACTACAGCCAGCCGATCCATTGCATCGTCGATTTGCGATTGTTGGCGAATGAGATCGGCTCGCTGGTTGATCTTGCCCTGGCCCACCTGCGCGGCAAAGTAGTGCCCCTGGCCCACCTGATGCTGCAAATCGCGTACCTGTCGCAGATAACGGGTGCCTAGCAATTCGCTACGGGCAAACTCGGCGCGGTTGTTGATCTCGGCCAGCAAAAAATACAGTACAGCCGCCAGGGGCAGCACGAACAGCAAACTCACCAACGCAAACTTGCGCGGGTAAGTCAAACGGTCCATCACCCAACGCGCTGGCCTGAGCAGCGCCAAAAATCCGTGTTTGTCGCTTTGGGTTGTCATGTTTGAGTTGGGGTGTTTAAGTCGAAGCAGACAAGCTGATGAATTCGGCCGCATCCACGCTCGGCGCGTTACGCGCCAACGGTACCGAGGTGCGCCGACCCACTTTAACGCCAGCGCCTTGGGCTTCGATCGCATTCAATGTGGCAAAACTAACGGCCATTGACCACCCCAGGCCAGCTGCCCGCTTTTGTAGCGTCATGCACTGGTTGACCGCAACACCGACCGGCAATACTTGCGGTGGGGCCACGCTAAGGGGATCTTGCAACATGGTCAGAGTCACAGGGCCACTGGTAATAGCGGCGTGCACCTCGAACAAAGGCAAATCCCGATCCGGGTAAGTGGTTTGCAAGTAGTGACGCATGCCGCTCGCCGCATCCAGCAAGGCACTGGCCGCCCGCACCGCGCGAAAATCGTGGTTAACCAAGGGCGCATCATCGCTGCTTGCAAACACCGCCAGCAAGCCAGCACCCACAAACTGCATGATGTTGGCACCAAACAAATTAACGGTGTCGCCTGCGCTGTTGTAGAACTTCTTGACCAAAGCCCTCAGTTCTTCCCCGCTAAGCTGAGTGCTCAGGGCGCCGAAATTAGCGGTGTCCACATACAGTACAGCTGCAAGCTGGAGCAAATGGTCATCGCTGCCCCCACCGTCGGGCCAGCGATCGCCCAACTCTTTCGCCAGGCGCTTCTCATACAGGGTGGCCAGACTTTGTTCTTGCAGGTCAAGGGCTGTACTAACCGCCTGGCGTTTATCAGTCTCGGCCATCACCTGCTGCGCGGTGCGCTTGTTCAACTGCGCCGCAACTGCCTCGTACACCTCGGCGGGTTTGAACGGTTTGGTAATGTAGTCTTCAGCACCGAAAGTCATACCCGCCCGCATCACCGCCCGTTCTTGCACGGAGGTCAGCAAAATGACCGGCGTTGTGCCCAGCGTCGGGTGCTTGCGCAAGGTAGCGAGCATTTGCAACCCATTAAGCTCGGGCATTTGTACATCACTGATCACCAAATCAGGGTTGAACTGCGTCACAAGCTCGAGGCCTTTGGCGCCGTTTTCGGCGGCCATCACCTCGTAACCCTGCTTTTTCAGCAAGGTCGACAGCAGCAAGCGCGTGCCGTCTTCATCTTCCATCACAACTATGAGGGGCATAAGAATCCGAAGTTTTTAGGAAGTGTGGCTGGGCCTGCCATACTCCGAACGATACGGAAGCAATTTCCAAGCCACATTCTCTCACGGCAGCCCGAATATCAAGCGTGCAAAGACACCGCTGATCGATGCATTTGCCCGACGTGGGATGGGGGCGGATGGTCTTGCCGATGTCTACCGCATCCGCCCCAATGTCAACGGTCGGCACCACCTCGGCAATCATGTCGCCAACATGCGTACCGCCCATGCCATCACCGACGATCTTGCCGAGACCATGCGCTTCACTCTTCTGCCTTACCGTCTGCCGGCGTCGATGGCCCTGTTGTGTTGCCAATTTGCCATCGCGGTGTGAATCACGCCGTGGGAAACACCAGCGCAACGACAGCATGTGCGGTCATAGACAGACAACCATCCACAAGGGTTTACCCGGAATATTTCGGGGCGAACTCGAAGCAATTCTGTTTACTCAGGTATTGCGCCTGCAGATGCATATGCATTCCGCCAAGACTACGATCTCTCGCGTCAACCGGTTGAAATATCTGAAAAAAACAGGAGCGCAAGCATGGCAAAACTGAACGTCAACGGCAAAGTCCGTGATTTTGCGGTGGAGGGAGACACCCCGCTGCTGTGGGCCTTGCGGGAGCAACTCGGGCTTACCGGTACC
>JBKJIV010000047.1:0-4475 GCA_046598365.1 Polaromonas sp.
TCTCCCGCCATGAGGGGCTGCCATTTTTCCAGGGTTTCCGCATAAAGCGGCAATTGAGTCTGGCGATGCCATTGATGAATCTTGGCAAGTTCCTCCCGCACACGAGGCGATTGCGCTTCCTTGAAGTCAAAATACCCGTCCAGCTGCCAGTAGGCAAGTTCATGGGCCTGGTTGTAGGCGATTTTCACAATGCCGCACGCCTGCAGCAGGCAGACCATGCCAAGCAGACCGATAATTCGCCCAAGCTGGCCCCAGCGCACCGTGCGCGTACCCATTTCAAAACCCACAGGAAATCTCATGGCAACTCCGGTTGATGTCGTCATCATGGCAGCGGGCAAAGGCACGCGTATGAAAAGCAAACTGCCCAAAGTGTTACACCGTTTGGGCGGTCGTGCTTTGCTGCAGCATGTAGTTGACTGCGTGGTGCAGTTGTCGCCGCGCCAGGCGGTGGTAGTCACCGGCCATGGTGCAGCCCAGGTAGAAGCAGCCATTGCGCCTCTGGCGACACCGGGTGCAACTGGTCTTTCAGCACTCAGTTTTGTGCGTCAGGAGCCGCAGCTTGGCACTGGGCACGCTGTTCAGCAGGCGGTTCCGTGCTTGACGGACGATGGTGTGACTCTGATTCTTAATGGCGATGTACCGCTGATTGAGGCCGAAACATTGCGGGGCCTCCTGGCTGACTGCGCGGGCACCCGCCTTGCACTCCTGACCGTGAACATGCCTGACCCCACGGGGTATGGTCGCATCGTCAGGCAAGGCGATGCGGTTCAAAGCATTGTGGAGCACAAGGACGCTTCTGCCGAGCAGCGCGAGATCAGCGAAATTTATACCGGCGTCATGGCGGTGCCGAATGCGCGCCTGAAAAACTGGTTGTCGCGTTTGTCCAATGACAACAGTCAGGGCGAGTATTACCTGACCGATATCGTCAAGCTGGCGGTGCTGGACGGCGCTGAAGTGGTGGCCACACGCATCAGCGACAGGGTGCAGGTCGATGGCGTCAACAGCCCGGTTCAACTGGCCGAGCTGGAACGCGCGTTCCAGCTGCGGCTTGCCGCGCGTCTCATGGAACAGGGCGTGCGCATCAGTGATCCGGCACGTTTTGATGTTCGGGGGGGGCTGACGTGCGGGCAGGACGTGGAGATCGATGTCAATTGCGTATTTGAAGGTGCGGTAACGCTGGCTGACGATGTACGGATAGGCGCAAACTGCGTGATTGCCAACGCAACCATTGCTGCCGGTGCGGTGATTCATCCCTTCACCCACATCGATGGTGAAAAGCTGGGTGTGCAGGTCGGTGAGGGCGCGCTGGTCGGTCCTTTTGCGCGCCTGCGACCAGGCGCGCAGCTTGGCCCTGACGTACACATTGGCAATTTCGTCGAGGTAAAAAACTCCACATTGGCCCGCGGCGCCAAGGCCAATCATTTGGCCTATTTGGGCGACGCTACCGTCGGCGAGCGAGTCAACTACGGGGCCGGCAGCATCACTGCCAATTACGATGGGGCCAACAAGCACCGCACCGTAATTGAAGCCGATGTGCATATTGGCAGCAACTGCGTGCTGGTTGCGCCGGTGACGATAGGCGCGGGCGGCACGGTGGGCGGTGGGTCCACCATCACCAAAGACGCCCCGCCAGGCACCTTGAGCGTGGCGCGTGGGAAGCAGGTCAATCTGGGCAACTGGCAGCGACCGGTGAAGGCGCCCAAGGGCTGACCTGTCGAAGCCTTTCCTGCTATCCGGAGCCAAGCCAAGGCGCAGCGTGATGCCGCAGATGCCAAAAATTCAATGGCTGTGTACTCAATAATTTATCGGGTCAACAGCACTTTGGGTTCAAATTTTGCCCGCTTGACGCTGAAGAACGCCTTCACGTTGCGTACGTTCCCGTCGCTTGTAAACAGCCGCTGCGCCAGTGCCAGGTAGCCCGGCATGTCGGCGACATTCACCACCAAGATGAAGTCCGGCCCTGGTGAGACGCGGTAGCACTGCTGCACCGCTGAGTCCTGCACCACTTTCGCTTCAAATGCTTCTTGCCGATCAGCGCCCTGTTGATCAAGGCTGACTTCAACCAGCGCTGTCAGGCCGTGGCCCATCACGGCGGCAAGTTTTTCGGTATTGAGCACGGCGATTTCGCGCTCAATCAGGCCGCTATCGCGAAGCCGTTTGACGCGGCGCAGGCAGGTGGGTGGCGAGATATGCACACTCTCGGCCAGTGCTTGGTTGGTCTGCGAGGCGTTGTCCTGCAAAGCTTCGAGCAACTGGATGTCAATTTCATCCACTTGAATTTTGTCGATATATTTCACAGAATAAGAAAATATTGAATATTATTTAAGTTTGTTAGTTGTATGAAATTATATTCCGATTAAGTTAAAAAATAGCAACTAAATAATATATCAAATACGTAGCATCCGTTTATTGCTTTTAAGGAGTTGCTATGTGCGGCATCGTTGCGTCAGTTTCCACCCGAAATATTGTTCCTGTGCTGGTGCAGGGTTTGCAGCGGCTCGAGTACCGCGGCTACGACTCCTGCGGCGTTGCGGTGTACGCCGACGGGCTTAAACGGGCTCGCAGCACGGCCAGGGTTGCGGAATTGATGGAGCAGGTCCAAACAGACCACATCGAAAGCGGTACTGGCATTGCCCACACACGCTGGGCCACTCATGGCGCACCGGCTGTGCACAATGCCCATCCGCATTTCAGCCACGGCCCGGGCGAAGGCGGCAGCAAGCCGGGCAAGGTAGCCCTGGTGCACAACGGCATCATTGAAAACCATGAAGAGCTGCGCGCTGCGCTGCAAGCCAAGGGCTATGTTTTCACAAGCCAGACAGACACCGAAGTCATCGTCCACCTGATGGACAGCCTGTATGACGGCGACTTGTTTGAGGCACTCAAGGCCACCACTGCCCAGTTGCATGGCGCCTATGCGATTGCGGCCTTCTGCAAGGACGAACCTCAGCGTGTGGTGGGCGCGCGCGCCGGTTCGCCGCTGATTCTGGGTGTTGGCAAAGAAGGTGGCGAAGTATTTTTGGCCAGCGATGCCATGGCTCTGGCTGGCGTGACCGACCAGATCCTTTATCTGGAAGAAGGCGACCTGGTGGACATGCAATTGGGTAAATACTGGGTCATAGACCGGGATCACAAAAGGGTGGAGCGCGAGGTCAAAACCGTTCATGCGCACAGCGGCGCGGCCGAGCTTGGCCCTTACCGCCACTACATGCAGAAGGAGATTTTCGAGCAACCTCGGGCGATCGCCGACACGCTGGAAGGCGTGGAGGGCATCATTCCCGAGCTGTTTGGAGATGACGCATACAGAATTTTCAAGGACATTGACTCCGTCCTTATCCTCGCCTGTGGCACCAGCTATTACAGCGGTTGCACCGCCAAATACTGGTTAGAGAGCATCGCCGGTATACCGACTCAGGTGGAAGTGGCCAGCGAGTACCGCTACCGCACCTCAGTGCCGAATCCCAAGACGCTGGTTGTCACCATCACACAAAGCGGCGAAACGGCCGACACCCTGGCTGCCTTGCGCCATGCGCAATCCCTGGGCATGAACCACACGCTGACCATTTGCAATGTATCCACCTCAGCCATGGTGCGTGAGTGCAAGCTGGCCTACATCACGCGTGCGGGCGTGGAGATTGGGGTTGCATCGACCAAGGCCTTCACAACCCAACTCGCCGGGTTGTTCCTGCTGACCCTGGCGCTGGCGCAAAGCAAGGGCCGATTGAGCGACGAAGAAGAGGCAGCCCACCTCAAAGCCATGCGCCACCTGCCCGCAGCGCTGCGCGGTGTGCTGGCACTTGAGCCCCAGATCATCAGCTGGGCGGAAGATTTTGCAAAAATGGAAAACGCGCTCTTTCTGGGCCGCGGCATGCACTACCCGATTGCGATGGAAGGCGCTCTCAAGCTCAAGGAAATCAGTTACATCCACGCCGAGGCCTATCCGGCTGGCGAGCTCAAGCACGGCCCATTGGCGCTGGTGACCAGTGCCATGCCGGTCGTCACTGTAGCGCCCAACGACAGCCTGCTGGAAAAGCTCAAGAGCAACCTGCAAGAAGTAAGGGCCCGGGGCGGAGTGCTTTACGTGCTGGCCGACGCCGACACAAAAATTGAAAACGCCGAAGGCATCCACGTCATCCGCATGCCAGAACACTATGGCGCTCTCAGCCCGCTGCTGCATGTGGTGCCGCTGCAATTGTTGGCGTATCACACAGCTTTGGCGCGCGGGACGGATGTAGACAAGCCGCGTAATCTTGCGAAGTCGGTCACGGTGGAGTAGTCGGTCTTGGTCGGTGCCGATTTGTATTCCGTGCAATTAAAGTCGTGAACAGCCCTCTAGCATCCATGCGGGTTAGCGGCGTACCGAATTTGCAACGCTTGATCTTAAAGTCGTGAACACACCTGCGACAGTGGCGCAACCCATCTGCCTGCACCGGACTCTTTGAGGTCGCTCGGCGCTCCTACTGGAGCGACTGCAA
>JBKJIV010000065.1:0-6801 GCA_046598365.1 Polaromonas sp.
CACGACCTGCCCGTTCTCGCATCGCTGCCGTTTTGTGTTGTTTGAAAAGGGCATGGACTTCGAAATCCGTGATGTGGACTTGTACAACAAGCCCGAAGACATCAATGTCATGAACCCCTATGGTCAGGTGCCCATCCTGGTGGAGCGGGACCTGATTTTGTATGAGTCGAACATCATCAACGAATACATTGACGAGCGTTTCCCGCATCCGCAGCTGATGCCTGGCGACCCTGTCGACCGCGCACGCGTCCGCTTGTTTTTGCTCAACTTCGAAAAAGAGCTGTTTGTACATGTCAGCACCCTGGAAGCCCGTGCATCCAAAGGCAACGACAAGGCGCTGGAAAAGGCCCGCTCACACATCCGCGACCGCCTGACCCAGTTGGCCCCCGTGTTCCTGAAAAACAAGTTCATGCTGGGCGACAACTTCTCCATGCTGGACGTAGCTATTGCCCCTCTGCTCTGGCGCCTGGACTACTACGACATTGACCTGTCAAAGAATGCAGCGCCCTTGCTCAAGTACGCAGAGCGCATATTCTCGCGCCCTGCTTATATTGAGGCGTTGACCCCTTCTGAGAAAGTGATGCGCAAATAAATATGGCCCCCACGCTCGTCACTGCGTGTACTGCGCTGCCCCCCGGGGGGGCGCTGCGCCTGCGGACCGGCGGAGCCGGATCCGCGGCTCCTGCTTGTAAAGAGGGTGCCCACGCGTTGGCTTGGATCTGCCTTGGCTGATCTCATGAATTCGCTGGACACCAGTTCTACACGCCCGTACCTGATACGTGCGCTGTACGAGTGGTGTACCGACAACGGCCTCACGCCGTATGTAGCTGTTGCCGTCGACGAGACGGTGCAGGTGCCGCGTGAGTACGTCAAAAACAATGAGATCGTGCTCAACATCAGTTTTGACGCCACCAGTTCATTGAAGCTGGGCAATGACTTTATTGAGTTCAAGGCACGCTTTGCTGGCAGCGCCCGCGAAATCATGGTGCCCATTGGGCGGGTGATTGCAATATATGCGCGTGAGAATGGACAGGGCATGGCCTTCCCTCTGGGTGGTGCGGGCGCGTCCGGTCCGCAGTCCTTGGCAGACAGTGTCGTCAGTTCTTCGCTGGTTGAGTCCGCGGCGGAGCAGGTGCCTGCTTCCGGAATTGAGTCCAAGGTTGTTCAGCTGGTACCGGCCATTCATTCCGCTTCTCCTCGAGACGAAGAGCCCGAACCCCCTGAGCCGACCAAGCCCCAACAAGGTAAGCGTCCCTCACTCAAGCGGGTGAAGTAATCTGTCAAGTAAAATAGAGTTTGTGCCGCTTTAGCTCAGTTGGTAGAGCAACCGCCTTGTAAGCGGTAGGTCGTCAGTTCGAATCCGACAAGCGGCACCATTTATTCCATTCCTGTCCCGGCTGGTGCGCGCTGGTACAGCTCCTCACCGACTATCACTTCGATAGCGCCGCTTGTAATCCTGACAAGCTGCTCACGTGCACCGTCGCATAGCTATGCTACTTTCGGCTTATTAGTATCTTTAGCCGAATTGAGGTAACCTTCCAACCTTTGTCGTTCAGGCGGGTCTGGATAACGGGCAGCAGTTGGCGCACTTTGGCGGCTGCGGCATTGCTGCTGAGCAGCAGACACCACGTATCGCCATCGATGGGTCCGGCCTGAATGGCGGAACGCAAAGTGGGGGGGATCAGCGCCTCAATTGCCTTGAGCCTAGCGCTGGAATCCCGCACCAGTTCTGTCAACCTGGCCAGCGACGGTGAGTCCTCAACCGCCTGGCTGAAGGTCACAGACCGGTTTTGGCGGGGGCTGGGATTCACAGGCAGGCTTTGGATTTTTAAGGGGTAGACCGAGTGCATTTGATTATCACGGATGCGTGGCTGGCGAAAAGCAGCGCCATCTATTTAAGTGGCACCAAACTGGTGGTGGCCGGTTTTGTTGCGGCATTGGCTTTGATGCTGGTGGCCGCCGGTCTGTATCACTGGGTTTTTCTCAAAGGCGCGCGTGAAGGTTGGCCCGTGATCGGTACCTTGGTCAAACTGGTGGTGAAGGACGAGTTCGAGCAACGAGACCGTTTCCTGCGTGAAAACCTCGACGTGATGGCCAAAAGGCTGGGCGAGATGCAGGCCAAGATGATGCAACTCGAAGCCTTGGGCGAACGCGTGTCGGGTCTGGCTGGGGTCAACCCCAACGACATCAAGACCATGCCCGGTCGTGGTGGGGCCTTGGTTACGGGGCGGTCGCTGACCATGGAAGAGCTGCAAGCCACTCTGGCCGATCTTGACAAATTGACCGACCAGCGCGTGGACTTGATGACTGTGATGGAGTCGCGCCTTTTTGACCAGAAAATCAAGAAAATGATGGTACCCACCCAGCAACCTGTTGCCTCGGGCATCCTTGGGTCGTCGTTTGGCTGGCGTATAGACCCCCTCAATGGTCGCTCGGCCCTGCATACGGGGCTCGATTTTCCGGCCGAGCCCGGCACGCCCATTCTTTCCGCCGCGGGTGGCGTCGTGGTAACGCAGGAGCTGCATCCTGCTTACGGCAACATGGTGGAAGTCGATCATGGAAATGATCTGGTGTCCCGCTACGCCCATGCCTCCAAGGTGTGGGTCAAAAAGGGTGACATCGTCAAGCGGGGGCAAAAAATTGCTGAAGTTGGGACCACGGGCCGCTCCACTGGACCCCATCTGCATTTCGAAGTTCTCGTCCAGGGCGTGTACCAAGATCCCCAGAAATTCCTCAATGCGGGCCAGAAATTGCCGCAGACTGCGGTCGCGCTTGCTGCCCCCCGCTTGCCGGTCAACCAGCCCTCGCAACCGCCCCGCCCGAAATAGCCGCGCGGCAGAGGTAAAATCTGCGGTTCGCGCACAGTTGAACTGACTGCAAGCGCCCACACCTAAGTCGTTATTCAATTAAGGGATTTCGGCCGCACTGACTGCTCTGATGAGCTTTAAGCGCGGCCCCGCATGTATGGCTTCCAATATCCTGACCAAAATCTTCGGCAGCCGCAACGACCGGCTACTCAAAACCTACCGCAAAACCATAGAGCGCATCAACTCCATGGAGGAGCCGCTGGAAAAGCTGGACGACGTGCAGCTGCGTGCCAAGACCCGCGAGTTCATAGACCGTGTCGCGCAGGGCGAGACACTGGACGCTATCCTTCCCGAGGCTTTTGCCGTGGTTCGCGAAGGCAGCAAACGCGTGATGAAAATGCGCCACTTTGATGTGCAGCTTCTGGGCGGCATGGCGCTGCACAACGGAAAAATTTCTGAAATGGGCACGGGCGAGGGCAAAACCCTGACGGCTACGTTGCCCGTGTATCTCAATGCCCTGACAGGCAAGGGCGTGCATGTGGTCACCGTCAATGACTACTTGGCCAACCGCGATGCACTCTGGATGGGCAAGTTGTACAACTTCCTCGGTCTGACCGTTGGCATCAACCTGCCCAATATGGAACGCGCCGAAAAGCAGGACGCGTACCGCTCAGACATCACGTACGGCACCAACAACGAGTACGGCTTCGACTATCTGCGTGACAACATGGTCTACGAGGTGGCGGACCGCGTGCAGCGTGGCCTTAATTTTGCGATCGTCGACGAGGTGGACTCGATCCTGATCGACGAGGCCCGCACGCCGCTCATCATCAGCGGCCAGGCGGAAGACCACACCGACATGTACATCGCCATCAACAAGGTGGTGCCGCAACTCACACGTCAGGAAGGCGAGGCAGATCCCCGCACGGGTGAGGGCATCATCACGCCCGGCGACTTTACGCTGGACGAGAAAACGCAACAGGTTTTCCTGACCGAGCAGGGGTATGAAAATGCAGAGCGCATTCTTTTTGGTCTCGGCCTGATACCCGAAGGCGCCACACTGTATGACCCGGCGAATATTTCGCTGGTGCATCACCTGTACGCGGCGCTTCGCGCCAACAACCTTTACCACCGAGACCAGCACTACGTGGTGCAAGACGGCGAGGTGGTGATTGTTGATGAGTTCACGGGCCGCCTGATGTCAGGCCGCCGCTGGAGCGAAGGACTGCACCAGGCCGTGGAGGCGAAGGAAGGCGTGCAAATCCAGGCTGAAAACCAGACCCTCGCTTCGATCACCTTCCAGAATTATTTCCGTCTGTACGGCAAGTTGGCTGGCATGACCGGCACGGCCGATACAGAAGCCTATGAGTTCTCAGAGATTTACGGGCTGGAAACCACGGTGATTCCGCCCAACCGTCCGAGCCGGCGCGAGGACCAGTTGGACCGTGTGTACAAAACGACGCGCGAAAAATATGAGGCCGCCATCAAGGATATTCGTGAGTGTCATGAGCGTGGGCAACCGGTTCTGGTGGGCACCACGTCGATTGAAAATTCAGAAATCATCGATCAGTTGCTGAAGAAAGAAAACCTGCCGCACCAGGTTCTCAACGCCAAGCAGCATGCGCGCGAGGCTGACATCATCGCTCAGGCGGGCAGATTGAAAATGATCACGATTGCCACCAACATGGCCGGTCGGGGAACCGACATTGTGCTGGGCGGCAATGTTGAAAAAATGGTTGAGACTGTGCAGGCCATGGACACCGCTCCCCAAGAGGGCAAAGACGCCGAAATTGCACGCCTGCGAGCCGAGCGGACCGTCGAGCACGAGCAAGTCAAGGCCCTCGGAGGCTTGCGCATTATTGCTACGGAACGCCACGAGTCCCGGCGTATTGACAACCAGTTGCGTGGCCGCTCCGGCCGACAGGGTGACCCAGGTTCATCGCGCTTTTACCTGAGCCTGGACGATCCGCTGATGCGCATTTTTGCCGGTGACCGGGTCAAGGCCATCATGGAGCGGCTCAAAATGCCTGACGGTGAGGCGATTGAGGCCGGCATCGTGACACGCAGCATCGAGTCCGCGCAACGCAAGGTAGAGGCCCGCAACTTTGATATTCGCAAGCAACTGCTTGAGTACGATGACGTAGCCAACGACCAGCGCAAGGTCATCTATCAGCAGCGCAACGACATCATGGACGCGGCCAACTTGCAGGAGCAGATCGCCTCCCTGCGCGAAGGATGCTTCACTGATTTGACCCGGCAGTACGTGCCGGTTGAAAGCGTTGAAGAGCAGTGGGACATTGCCGGGCTCGAAAAAGTACTGCGCGATGAGTGGCAAATCGAGTTGGACCTTCAGGGTGAAGTGCAGGCAGCCAGCGCCATCACCGACGAAGACCTGCTGGAAAAAGTCATCGCTGCCGCCAATGCCGCTTTTGCCGCAAAGGTAGAGCGGATCGGCGAAGAAAACTTCACCCAGTTTGAACGGATTGTGCTGTTGCAAAGCATTGACTCGAACTGGCGTGAGCATTTGAGTGCTCTCGATTATTTGCGTCAGGGTATTCATTTGCGCGGGTACGCGCAGAAGCAGCCCAAGCAGGAATACAAACGTGAAGCGTTTGAATTGTTCGGTCAATTGCTCGACAGCGTCAAAAACGAAGTCACCAAAATTCTCATGACCGTGAAGGTTCAATCGGGCGAGCAGTTGGACCAGGCCGCCGAGGAAATGGAACAACGCGCTGAAAACATCGCCAACGTGACTTACACCGCACCGACCGAAACCGGCGGCGTCGAGACCACGGTCGATGAGGATTCCTTCATGCGCAAGCAGGCCATGCCCGATGGCGCGGTGCCGCGTGTCGGCCGCAACGATCCTTGCCCTTGCGGCTCCGGCAAAAAATACAAACTCTGCCACGGTAAGTTGACGTAGTACTCCCAAGCCAGGCGGACCCCAGGGGAGGCCCGTCGCAAGAATTTGTTTACTCACCGTTTTTATTGGGGTCAAAAAAATGCCTGTGAATCTGGTTGCCACACCCGCCGAAGATCTTTACGGGGTGCCTGGAGTGCGCTGGGGCATCACCGAAGCGGGTATCCGTAAGCAGGGCCGCAAAGACCTGGCGGTGTTGTTGCTGGATGAAGGCGCATCGGTGGGCGCAGTGTTCACGCAAAACCGGTTTTGCGCAGCGCCAGTCCAGATCTGCCGTGATCACCTGGCGAAAAATTCAGGCAAGAGCCTGGGAATACGCGCCATGTTGATCAACACCGGTAACGCCAATGCCGGTACTGGTGCTGATGGCTTGAGCCGCGCCCATGCCAGCTGCATCGCGTTGGCGCGTGAGCTCAATCTCGCGCCAGAGCAAATTCTTCCGTTCTCGACCGGCGTGATCATGGAACCACTGCCACACGATCGCATTGCTGCCGGCTTGCCTGCAGCATTGGTTGATGCCAAAGAAAACAACTGGCCCAAAGCTGCAGAGGCCATCATGACTACGGACACCGTAGCCAAGGCGTTTTCCAATCGAATCACCTTGGGTGGCGTGCCGGTCACGATCACCGGCATCAGTAAAGGTGCAGGCATGATCCGCCCCAACATGGCGACCATGCTGGGGTTCCTGGCAACCGACGCCGCCATCGCGCAAGACCTGATGGCGCAGCTGGCCAGAGAGTTGGCCGAAGGTTCCTTCAACCGCGTGACGGTTGATGGAGACACCTCCACCAATGACTCCTTCGTCGTGATCGCAACCAATCAGGCCAAACACGCTCCAGTCACGTCGCTGGACAGCGCAGACGGCAAGCTGCTGTTGACCGCCATGCTGGAAATCGCACGCAAGCTGGCTCAGGCCATCGTGCGCGACGGCGAAGGCGCCACCAAGTTCATCACCGTCAGCGTCGAAGGCGGCAAGACGGGTGAAGAGTGCCGACAAGTGGCTTATGCCATTGCACACTCGCCCTTGGTCAAGACCGCTTTTTTTGCGAGTGACCCCAACCTCGGGCGCATTCT
>JBKJIV010000085.1:0-4410 GCA_046598365.1 Polaromonas sp.
GAGCCCCGGCATCGGCGTGGCTTCGCCCTCGATTTCGGTGTCAAGGCCAGCCATGATTTTCAGCAAGGTGGACTTGCCCGAACCGTTGGTGCCTAGCACGCCGATCTTGGCACCAACGGTTCGGGCAAGTCCACCTTGCTGAAAATCATGGCTGGCCTTGACACCGAAATCGAGGGCGAAGCCACGCCGATCCCGGGGCTCAATATCGGTTACCTGCCGCAAGAGCCTAAGCTCAACCCCGAGCACACCGTGCGCGAGAGTGTTGAGTCCGGCATGGGTGCGGTCTTTGCCGCCAAGGAGCAACTGGAAGCCGTTTATGTGGCCTACGGTGAGCCTGATGCCGACTTTGATGCCTTGGCCACCGAGCAGGCGCGTCTTGAAGCCATCATTGCCACGTCGGGCACTGACACCGAGCACCAGCTTGAAATCGCCGCCGATGCACTGCGCCTGCCGCCGTGGGATGCCAAAATTGGCCTACTGTCAGGCGGTGAAAAGCGCCGCGTGGCGCTGTGCAGCCTGCTGCTGTCCAAGCCCGACATGTTGTTGCTTGACGAACCCACCAACCACTTGGATGCTGAATCGGTCGATTGGCTTGAGCAGTTTTTGCAGCGTTACGCTGGCACCGTGGTCGCCATCACCCATGACCGCTACTTCCTCGACAACGCCGCCGAATGGATTCTGGAACTGGACCGCGGTCGTGGCATTCCATGGAAAGGCAACTACAGCACCTGGCTGGAGCAAAAGGGCGAGCGTCTGGCACAGGAGCAAAAGGGCGAAGAAGCCCGCGCCAAAGCTCTGAAGAAAGAACTCGAATGGTCACGCCAGAACCCGAAAGCACGTCAGGCCAAAAGCAAGTCTCGTTTGGCCCGTTTTGAAGAACTCTCCGACTTTGAATACCAGCAGCGCAACGAAACCCAGGAGATTTTTATCCCCGTGGCCGAGCGCCTGGGTAATGAGGTTATCGAGTTCAAGGGCGTCAGCAAGTCCTTCGGCGACCGTCTGCTGATCGACAACCTGAGTTTCAAGGTGCCGGCTGGCGCCATCGTCGGCATCATCGGCCCCAACGGCGCCGGTAAGTCGACGCTGTTCAAGCTGATTGCCGGCAAGGAGCAGCCGGACAGCGGCGAAGTGGCCATTGGTAAAACCGTCCGCATGGCTTTTGTAGACCAGCACCGCGATGATCTGGCCAACGAAAAAACCGTGTGGGAAGACATCTCCGGTGGCCTCGACTTGCTGACTGTCGGCAAGTTCACCATGCCCAGCCGCGCGTATGCGGGCCGCTTCAATTTCAACGGCGCTGACCAGCAAAAACGGGTCGGTACGCTGTCGGGCGGCGAGCGCGGGCGCCTGCACCTGGCCAAAACACTGATTGCCGGCGGCAACGTGCTGATGCTTGATGAGCCGTCCAACGATCTGGACGTTGAAACCCTGCGCTCGCTCGAAGACGCGCTGCTTGAATTTGCTGGCTCCATCATGGTGATCAGCCATGACCGCTGGTTTCTGGACCGGATTGCCACGCATATTCTTGCGGCCGAGGGCGACAGCCAGTGGACCTTCTTTGACGGCAACTATCAGGAATACGAGGCCGACAAGAAGAAGCGCCTGGGCGAAGAAGGTGCAAAACCCAAGCGCATGCGCTTCAAAGCCTTGCATTAAGCCGGGTTACTCCCTCTTCCGGCGGGAGAGGGAACAAAAAAAACGGAATACGCATGACCGATCAGAGCGTGTTGGAACAAACAAGACATTGGCTTGAGAAGGCCGTGATTGGCCTGAATCTGTGCCCGTTTGCCAAAGCGGTGTACGTCAAAAACCAGGTGCGCCTGGTGGTCAGCCATGCCCGCCATGCCGATGATCTGCTGGAAGAACTGGATAAAGAACTTGACCTGCTGGTAGCCACGCCGGCGGAAGAGATCGACACCACGCTGCTGATTCACCCGACCTTGTTCGACGACTTTCTGGATTTCAATGATTTTCTGGAAATTGCAGAAGGTGTGGTCGATGAGCATGGCCTCGAAGGCGTGATTCAACTCGCCAGTTTTCACCCGCAGTTCCAGTTTGACGGCACCGAGCCAGACGACATCAGCAACTACACCAACCGCGCGCCGTTTGCCGTCCTGCATTTGCTGCGTGAGGAAAGCGTGGAGCGGGCGGTAGAAGCTTTCCCCGAAGCCGAGGCGATTTTTGAGCAGAACATCCAGACGCTGGAAAAGCTTGGACACAAGGGCTGGAAGGCGCTGGGGCTTTGAGCCTTGTCCCCCAAATACTTATAGCTGCAGCCAGGCGCGGGGTGACAGCCCCGTCTTTTGCGTGAAGGCGCGAGCAAACGAAGATGCACTCGCGTAGCCCAGTTCGTCAGCCGCCGCCTTGATGGAGCTGCCGCCGCGCAACAAACTTTGCGCAATCGATACCCGCCAGTGCAGCAGGTACTCTGCTGGCGTTTCATTCACTTGATCTTTGAAGGTCGCAGCAAACGCGCTGCGCGACATACCTGCCTGCGCCGCCATGGATTCCAGTGTCCATGCTTCGCCCGGCCGCTCGTGCACCGCTACCAGTGCGCGAGCCAGCCGGGGATGCGCCAGACCTGTCAGCAAGCCTTTGGGCAGGCCTGCTTCTTCAGAGTGGTCGAGCAGCCAGCGCAACAGTTGCAACAGCAACACCTCAAACATGCGGTCTGCGAGCAACCTCTGTCCGCAGCGCAGCCGTTCCGTTTCAGCAAAGAGCAACGCCAGCGTGTGGTGCAGGCCGTCCACTTCGCGCAGAGGCAGCACGATCAAGGCTGGCAATGCGCACGCCAGCGGATGGCTGGCACCACCCTCAAAATCCAGCGTGGCGCAGACAAAGTCGGAACCATCGCGCGGCGCATTGTGGAAGTTGTGCGCCAGCGGCCGTGGGTAGAACAGCAGCGTGGGCTCGTTCACCACCACTTTGCTGGGCGCGCCGTGTTTAGGCCGGTGGGTCACCACCATGCTGCCGCTGCGCAACACGTGCAGAAAACCGCGACCCGGTTCAGCCGCGAAATGACTCACCCCGCACAACGGCCCGCTGTGAAACAAGTGCGCCCGCACCGTGAAGCGCTCAAGCAGCGAAGACAGTCGGTCAACTGGGGCGGCGTTGTCGAAGGGCATGTCGTGGACGAATTGGACTGTTGTTAAGACAAATAGTGCTATTTCGTATTCATTGTCCCATGACACTGCCTGGGTGCGCAACGGTGCCCACATTGTTTGAACAACCACAGGAAAATCATGAAACGACAACCCGCCCACTTTTCAATCGCCATGTCTCTTGCACTGGCCGTGTCCGCCGCACCCGCATTTGCACACGACCACGATCACAAAGGTGGCATTCGCAGCCAGCAGGCCAAGGCCGTGGCGCCTGCCTTTGACATTCTTCACACCAAGATCAGCACTGAAGGAAACACCGCGGTTTTCCGTATCGCTGTCTCAGGCAAGGCGGGCGCCAGCAAACCTGCGCGCACCGGCAAGCTGGCTGGCAGCCAGGTGTTTTCTTATGTGTGGCCCACCACGCTGGACCCTGCAACGGTTGGCTTTGACCCCAAGAGCGGGATACTTGCGTTTGCCGTGACAGCGCATCCTGACTTTGACGACACGCCGCTGTTTGACGAGAACGGCGACGGCGACCCGAAAAACGATGGCAACGTGTGGCATTCGCACTGGGTAGTACTGCAACCCGACGAAGCCTGTGGTAAGGGCGCTCTGAAAGTGGTGGACATCCCCGAGGGCAGCAAGCCACGCCTGCCCAAAACCTGGCCTGGCCTACCGATACTCATCGACAGCCCCGGCTGGAGCCCGATCTTCAAAGGACAAACGCTGGAAGTGCGCGTGCCGTTTGATGACATAGGCGTGGTCACTACCGCAGGCTTTGACGGTGTTACCGCGGCCCTGCGCGTCAATGCGAGTGTTCACAACCCGCTGCTGTGTGTTGCCAATGTGTTCAAAGTCAGCTCTAGCAATTTGTCCTTGCCGGGTAAAGTCAATCAATGAACACGACCACGGCGCTGGAGGTGGCGCCCGCGCTGCAGGTCAGGCAATGGCTCAACACAGCAGAGCCCATCAACCTGGAGAGCTTGCGCGGGCGCGTTGTGGTGCTGCATGCTTTCCAGATGTTGTGCCCTGGCTGCGTTTCGCAAGGCATCCCTCAGGTTAGACGCATTCAGTCCGCATTTTCAGAGAATGAACTGCTTGTCGTCGGCCTGCACACCGTATTTGAACATCATGCGGTGATGAATGCCGAAGCGCTGCAGGTGTTTGCGCACGAGTACGGCTTGTCGTTTCCGATTGGCATCGATCAGCCGTCTGCCAACGCACATGTTCCGCTAACCATGCAGGCCTACGGACTGCGGGGTACACCCAGTCTTGTTGTACTGGATCGCGAAGGGCGCATTCGCCTGAA
>JBKJIV010000187.1:0-6498 GCA_046598365.1 Polaromonas sp.
CGTGAAGGACCTCATCATGCAACGTCGCAATTTTAACCAGGCCGGTATCAGTGCACTTGGCATGCTGATCATGACCACTTATCAGCATGCCCATGCGCTGTCACTGGGCGACCTGACGAATCAGGAGGCCAGCTCCGGCTTGAAAACCGCCCTCGAAAAAGGCGCACTTGCCGCGGTGGCTTTGCTGGGCAAGACTGATGGATTCCTCGGCAACGCCAAAGTTCGCATTCCCTTACCTGGTTTTCTTGAAGATGCGTCCAAGTTGCTGAAAAACCTGGGCCAAAACAAGCGCCTTGACGAGTTGCTGGTTTCCATCAACCGCGCCGCCGAAGCGGCTGTGCCCATGGGCAAGGACTTGCTGGTCAGCGCCGTCCGGTCCATGAACGTCACCGACGCCAAAAACATCCTGCAGGGTGGAGAAACGTCCGTAACCAACTTTTTTGCTGAAAAAACCCGCACTCCGCTGAGCGCGCAGTTTTTGCCAGTGGTGACCAAAGCCACCGAGAAAGTTGGTTTGGCCACCAAATACAACAAGGTGGCAGAACGGGCCTCCGGCTTTGGGCTGATCAAAAAAGAAGACGCCAACATCCAGCAATACGTCACCGCCAGGTCGCTCGACGGGCTCTACCTGATCATTGGTGACGAAGAAAAGAAAATCCGGCAAGATCCAGTTGGGACTGGCAGCGCGATTTTGAGAAAGGTTTTTGGCGCGATGAAGTAGATCAGAGGCCGCGCCAACCCGAGTTCAACCCACCTGCAATCACTCGGCCGGGTCCTTGCGCAGCCTGGACTCCAGCGCTTTTGTCTCGGTGATATCGACAAAGGTGATGACGGCCCCGTCGATCACATTGTCCAGGCGCCGATAGGGCATGATGCGTACCGAAAACCACCGGGCGTCGCTGGTGAGAATCTGCTTTTCAGAGATCACCAGCGTCCGCACGGTCTCGTTCGTGTCGTCCTGCAATGACGGGTACTGCAGGCTGGTGGTGAGGTCGCTCAGGGGTCTGCCGATGTCACTCTCGCGCAGACTGATGATCTTGGACGCCCTCTCGGTATAGCGCCTGACGTTTAGTTTTTTGTCGAGAAACAGCATCGCGATGTCTGTGCTGTTCAGCAGGTTTTTCAAGTCACTCTGGGCGAGCGCCAAGTCGTCCAGCTTGGTTTGCATCTCGGCGTTGATGGTTTGCAGCTCTTCATTCATTGACTGCATTTCTTCTTTTGATGTGGTCAGCTCCTCGTTGGCTGACTGCAGCTCTTCGTTGGTGGATTGCAGCTCCTCGTTGGCTGATTGCAGTTCTTCTTTGGAGGCGCGCGCCTCTTCGCGCAGGGTTTGAATTTCATCCCTGCACCGCTGAATTTCACTCACGTGAACCGCTTCCAGCGCCGTCTGGGTCTTGCGACGGCCCCGTCCAGCGGGCTCTGCCGCCACGTCGCGAAAAACGATCATCAGCATGCCTTGCAGAGCGGAAGGCTCCCGGATCGCCTGCACGGTGACATCGACAATCTGAGCGTCGCCAGCCAGGTGTGTGCGCAGTTTAGGCAAATGAACTGCTTCGGTCTGGGTGGCTGCCAGCTTCAGAGCGTCGACCAACGGTGAGCGAAGGCCCTCGCGCACCATGGCGTGAAAGTTCCAGTTCGCCTTGCCTGCGGCTGGCTCGAGGTACTTGCCGGTGCGTCCGCTGATGTAGATGATGTCGCCGGCGTTGTTAACCACGACGGCCGCGGGCGCGTAGACCTGGAGCAATACCCGATCGGCTGCAGTTTGGAGGTTTTCGACGGCAGTCGTGTCGGGGGCAGAAGGTGTTGGCATATGTTCCTTTTTAATTCTTGAAAGGGGCGGGAGCGATTGCAGCAGAAAGTCCGGGTTGCTGGTGCCGGGACTGTCCTGACGCAGATACAGCCGCAGCTTTGATTCAAGTGGCAGAAAGAGCTGATTGAATCGCCCCACGGTCTCTGAGCTTCCCAGCAGCATCACGCCGCCCGGTCGCAGGGTGTAATGAAACAGCGGCATCAAGCGGCGTTGCAAGGCCGCATCGAAGTAAATCATCAGGTTGCGGCAGGACAGCAAATCGAGCTTGGTAAAGGGCGGGTCCAGTATGACGTCGTGTTGCGCAAACAGCACGGTGTCCCGGATGCGCTTGATGATCCGGTAGCCGCCATCGTGAGCCGTAAAAAATTGCCTCAAGCGCCCGGGTGACACGGCGTCGCTGATGGAGGGGGGGTACTGTCCACGCCGTGCCGTGGCAATGGCATCAGGGCTGAGGTCAGAGGCAAAAATCTGCAGGCTGCAATCGCTGTACTGCGGCAGGCGCTCTGTCACTTCGGCAAATACCATGGCGAGCGAATACGCTTCTTCGCCGGTAGAGCAACCGATCACCCATGCGCGCAGTTTGTCCCCAGATACGTGGCGTGCAAGAAGGTCCGGCAAGGTGACGTTGGCCAGTTGCTGCCAGACCTGTGGGTCCCGAAAAAAACTGGTGACGCCAATCAGCAGTTCCTTGAACAGCAGTTCCACTTCCTGATGGTTGTGCCTCAAAAACTTGCCATACAAGGCCGGGGTCGCTATCGCATGGATCGCCATGCGGCGCTCTATTCTTCGACGCAGGCTATTGGGCTTGTAATGCGAAAAGTCGTGACGGGTCTCCTTCTGAAGAAGCTTGAAAATCTCCTCCAGTGAGTTGCCTTGCATGTCGGCGGGCGATGCGCTGTCGCTTTCGGCCGGTGTATCTGCTTTTCGGGGCGGCGGTAGCTGGCCAATGTAGTTGAGAATGTGGCCGGGTAATGCAGCCGGTGGTGCGACGAAGTCCACGCAACCCGATGCTATTGCAGATTGCGGCATCGAATCAAACTGTGCCGTCTCTGGCTGCTGCACCACAATCAAGCCGCCCAAGGCCTTGACCGCCTGCAAGCCCAAGGTGCCGTCAGACCCCATGCCGGATAACACGACAGCAATAGCACGCTCACCCTGGGATCTGGCCAGGGAAGAAAACAAAATGTTGATGGGTAGGCGCATGCCACGTGGCTCAGACGGTTTGGCCAGACTCAACACGCTTTTGCGAATGCTGAGCTCGGTGTTGGGTGGAATCACGTACACGCAATTGGGCTCGACCTGCTTGCCGTTTTCTGCTTCGCGTACTGGCATGGTCGTCACCCGTTGCAGCAGTTCACCCAACATGGCTTTTTGCGTGGGGTCCAGATGCTGCACCACCAGGTAAGCCAGGCCGCTGTCGGGCGGCGTATGACCGAAAAATTCTTCCAGCGCAGCCAGGCCGCCGGCGGAGGCACCGATGCCGACAATGCGCACCGGGTCGTGCGCAGCGTCTTTCGGATCGATGACGGTTGCTGAAGTCATGCGCTTAGTATGCGGTCTCAGAGTGCCAGCCGGTCCGGCAGCAGGCGGTCGGTCTCGCGCTTGACGACCTGGTAACACTCGCAGGCTCTGGCTAATACGCCCTGATGGTTCACCACGCTGATATGGCCACGGCTGTAGGCAATCAATCCCAGCTCGCGCAGTGCGCCAGCCGCTTCGGTAACGCCTTCGCGGCGCACGCCCAACACGCCTGCAATGACCTCCTGAGTGACGGCCAGTTCCCGACCCTTCAGCCGCTCCGTACACGCCAGCAGCCATGAGCAAAGCTGCTGCTCCACCACATGGTGGCGGTTGCATACCGCCGTCTGGGCCATTTGCGTCACAAGCGACTGGGTGTAGCGCAGCAGCAGGCGCATGACGGGGCCGGCGCGATCAAATTCGGCTTGCAGGGTGGCTACCGGTATTTTGAATGCCTGACCAGCGCACAGCACCACTGCGCAACCGGGCGGGGGCGCACCGCCCATGAAGGCCGATACCCCGATAACGCCCTCGTGCCCCACTACCGCCACCTTCGTCGGGTTGCGCCCTTCCAGCTTGAGCAGCAGCGTGACGATGGTGTCGCCCGGAAAATACAGATGTGTCAGTTCAATGCCCTGGTCGTAAAGCACGTCACCGGCGTCCAGTGTGACCCATTCCATATCTGGCAATAGACGCTCCAGGGCGTCGTCGGGCATGACCGCCAGCAGGCGGTTGGCCTTTAAGGTGGCGCGCGGCAGCATCAGCGCCGGCGGGGCAGGCATTGCCAGCTTGTCACGGTGACGCAGCGGGGGGGGGGGGGGCATGCCTACAGGCCGGGCGCGTTGGAATCGGCTAATTCCGTCACAACCACCAGGCACGTTTGTCCACGTGGCGCGGCACTCACCGCCACCTGTAGCCATCCTGATCCGGCCGCAGCACTGGCCTGCGCCCTGCCGCTGTGACGCTGACCAGTGCCGTGCGCTTGTTCTACTAAAGCCAGAAGGGCCGGGCGACTGCCGGGCGCTACCAGGCTGTCAATACCGCAACCTCCAAGGTCATCCTGCTGCAGTCCCAGCATGCGCGCACCCGCTAAATTTCCGTCGATGATTCGCCCTGCGCTGTCCACTGTGAAATAGCCCACCGGAGCGAAATCGAAAAGCTCCGCGTAGCGATGAGATGATTCTTCCAGCTCGCGGCGATCTTCCTCCATATGCTCATGCTGCAGGTCAAGCTCAACCTGGTGCACCTGCAGCTCGTGCAGCAACTTGAGTGCGTCGCCGGCAGTTGCCGGGTTGCTGGCAAGGTTGTGCAGCAGGCTCAATGCTGCAGCACCGGCGGTCCAGCCTTGGGTGACGGGGGCCGAGCCTCCCAGGAGCCTGACTTCTGCAGTCTGACGCAGCTGCACATGGGTGCGTGATTCGGCGTTGTTGGTGCGCATTCGGCCTCCAGAGTTTTGCAGCGATCAAAAGCTGATGGTACAGCGTTGAGGCCCGGTCCGGGCGGACGTCTTTGGGCTTGTTTTCACGCGCGCCACTGCGGGATGGCGGTGGCGCGCATGGCATGCAAAGTTTGGGATAAAAAAGCTACGTCGCCAGCGTAAGGATCGAATAGTACGCCATTGAATTGATAGCGTTTTGTTGGCTTGCCCGGGTTTGCCAGGTCTTTCCGCAGTAGGCCCAAGCGAACTCGCCGGCTCACGCGCTGCGAGCGAAGCGCGCTCCAATTTCGATCAGCGCCGCGGAAATCTTCTCCGGCGCCAGAACGAAATCTACGTAGCCTGAGGCCTGCGCACGCACAGGCATGGGCGCAACTTCCGCAGATTGATCCTGCGCAAAAGTGACGCCGCCCCTTTCCTTGATGTGCTTGCAACCGGCGGTGCCGTCCCCCTCATAACCAGAGAAGATGACTCCGATCGCCCGGTCGCCGAAGGCTTGCGCGATCGAAGCAAAGAACAGATCGATTTGCACGTTACGTTGGCTCCGAGGCGAAGTGACCTTGAACTTGTGTTTCTCAACCTCCAGATCGGAGTCTGCTGGGATCACATAAACATGGTTGGCGCTGATAGGCATGGCAGCCGATGCGACCAGCGCCGGCATCTTCGTATGGCGAGCCAGAATTTGAGCCAACTGGCTGTATGCGTCTGGATTGAGATGCGAAATGATCACCAGTGCCATGCCGGTGTCGGCTGGCAAATTCTCCAACAGCGCCTTGTATGCATTCAGGGCGCCCGCCGATCCGCCAATACCTACGATGCAGGTCGGAATTGACTTTTTCATGCTCGTGGGTGCTTCGTCGGGTTTCTCTAAATACTTTGCTATTTTTGACTCGCGGAGGTGCTTTTTCCGACTTTCTTTTTCTGATTGGCTCCTGCCCTGGCGTGGACGTCCATCGGCACGAGCAGCAGTCCGCTATCGCTCAGTATCAGTTTATGCACATCGCTGGAATGGCCCATGCCGCGCGACTTGACGATGTAGATGCCGCGAATGCGACGCCGTCCTTCGTTTTCCTCTAATTCCCTGACGACGATCCACGTGTCGATCAGGGACGATACGCCAATCTCACCGCTCGTATCATTTTGCTCGGTCGAAGAGACCAGGCTGGTAAAGAAGCCGGTGATGCCATTGGATTTGAGGGCATCGATCATGCGTGTGAGCATGGACTGAATCTCAAGTCGGTTCCCTTGCCCCAGCAGACTGGTCAGCGGATCGATGACAACGGCGCGTGGCTGGAATTCGGCCAGCAGCTTGTACAACTCAAGCAAGTGCATCTCCAGACCAAAGAACGACGGTCGGGTCGACACGATTTTCAGCAGCCCGCTCTTCACCAGCGGACCGAGGTTAAATCCGATGGAACTCAAATTCTGGATGAGTTGTCCCGCTGACTCTTCATACGACAAGAAAAGGCACCGCTCCCCGCGGCGGCACGTTTCCACGGCAAAAGCAGCGGCGAGACTGGTCTTGCCAGTCCCCGCGGTGCCCGATGCGAGAATGGTGCTGCCTCTGGTGTAGCCACCACCCTGGAACAGTTTGTCCAGTGACTTGATGCCTGTCGCGACGCGTTCGGCTGTGCCCGGTTGGTCCAGGCCTGCAGAAGTGATCGGGATGACCGAAAGCCCACCTTTGTCGATAACGAACGGGTATTCGTTGGCCCCGTGGCTCCAACCACGGGGC
>JBKJIV010000146.1:0-36266 GCA_046598365.1 Polaromonas sp.
TATCGTGGTGGATTACATCGGCATTGCGGACATCAAGCGCATCGTGGGCGGCATGGGGCCGGCTGCATTTATCAGCGGCCTGGCAGACGAGATTGAGTCAGATTACCGGCGCTGGGCAGACTTTGACAAATCAGCACGGCATGCCATTCATTCGCCGGTGGGCGTCATAGAGCTGATGCCAGCCAGTGATGGCAAACAATACTCGTTCAAGTATGTCAACGGTCATCCGCAAAACACAGCACGTGGCCTGCTCACGGTGACGGCGTTTGGTGTGCTGGCCGATGTCGCCACGGGTTACCCGCTGCTGCTGTCAGAAATGACCATCACCACCGCGCTGCGCACTGCAGCCATGTCTGCCTTGGCTGCCCGCTGGATGGCACGCGACAACAGCCGCGCCATGGCGCTGATTGGCAATGGCGCGCAAAGCGAGTTTCAGGCCATTGCGTTCTATCATATGGTCGGTATCCGGGAGATCAGGCTTTATGACGTCGACCCGGCTGCCACCCACAAACTGGCAACGCACCTCCGGGCGCTCCGTTTGAACGATCTCAAAGTCGTGATCAGCCCGTCCATAGCCGACGCCGTGAAAGGAGCCGATATCGTGACCACAGTAACGGCCGACAAACGCAATGCCGTCATCCTGACGCCGGCCATGATTGAGCCTGGTATGCACATCAACGCCGTGGGCGGCGACTGCCCCGGCAAAACCGAATTGCATGCCGATATTCTTTTGCGGCCCGATGCGCGTGTGGTGGTCGAGTACGAGCCGCAGTCACGCATTGAGGGCGAAATCCAGCAGTTGCCTGCCGACTTTGCGGTGACGGAATTTGCGCTGCTGCTCAGCGGCGCTGCGCCGGCGCGCACTGGCGCCCACGAGGTCACCATTTTCGATTCCGTCGGGTTTGCGCTTGAAGACTACTCGGCTTTGCGCTATCTGCATGCCTTGCAACTCAAGTCGGCAGGTCAGAGTCGGCAGATCGACCTGATCCCCCATCTGGACAACCCAAAAGACCTGTTTGGCCTGTTGGTTGAAGCGGCACAGCCGCAGGCTTCCGGACGTACGGTACAGACTGCAATGGCTGATCTGGCCACCGCATCATGAGCATGCACATTGGCCTGATTGGGGCGCCTACCGACATAGGCGCCGGCAGCCGCGGCGCATCCATGGGGCCCGAGGCTTTGCGCGTTGCGGGTATCCAGGACATCCTGCGCAGCCACGGATTAACCGTCACAGACCGCGGCAACGTCAGCGGTCCTGCCAACCCCTGGTTGCCAGCCGTCAACGGATACCGCCACCTGAGTGAAGTGGCAGCCTGGAACAACGCGGTGCACGACGCCGTCTACAGTGCGCTTTCGGCGCGTGAGTTGCCCTTGCTCATGGGCGGGGACCATTGTCTGGGCATTGGCTCCATCAGCGCGGTGGCACGCCACTGTCGTGACAAGGGCAAAAAATTGCTCGTACTCTGGCTGGACGCGCATGCCGACTTCAACACCAGCGCCTTGACGCCTACTGGCAATGTGCACGGCATGCCCGTGGCCGTGCTGTGCGGACATGGGCCGCAAGAGTTGACTCGCATCGGCGGCACCACACCGGCTATTCAGCCCGGAATGATCCGGCAGATCGGCATCCGCAGCGTGGACGCTGGTGAAAAGCGTTTCGTGCGCGAATCCGAACTCAAAATGTTCGACATGCGCTACATCGACGAAATGGGAATGAAGCGCACCATGGAGGCAGCCCTTGCCGATACAGACGAGGACACCCACATCCATGTGAGTTTTGACGTCGACTTTCTGGATCCGTCGGTCGCGCCTGGCGTGGGCACAACGATACGCGGTGGTCCGACCTACCGCGAGGCCCAGCTCTGCATGGAAATGATTGCCGACACTGGTTTGCTCGGTTCGCTGGACATCATGGAACTCAATCCCGCGCTTGACGTGCGCAATCAGACCGCCGAAGTGGCAGTCGACCTGGTTGAAAGTCTGTTTGGCAAAAGCACCTTGATGCGCTGATCTGCCAAGGCAGTTGTCACCCGAGGGCCGCCAGGGCCCGTCCTATTTCAAACTGTTGGATAAAAAAGCCTGGAGGCGCTCGCTGGACGGCTTGCTGAGCACCTCGCGCGGATCGCCCTGCTCTTCAATCTGCCCTTTGTGCAGAAACACGACGTGGTTGCTGACCTCACGCGCAAAGCTCATTTCGTGCGTCACAACAATCATGGTTCTGCCTTCTTCGGCAACGGATCGCATGACCCTGAGCACCTCCCCCACCAGTTCCGGATCCAGTGCGGAAGTGGGCTCGTCGAACAGCATGACTTTCGGCTCCATCGCCAAGGCCCGCGCAATGGCCACGCGCTGTTGCTCACCACCAGACAGGTGCGCAGGATAAGCGTCCTTGCGGTGATAGACGCCTACCTTGTTGAGATAGAGATGGGCGCGCTCCAGGGCCTCGGCCTTGCTCAGCCCGAGCACATGCACCGGCGCTTCCGTGATATTTTCCACCGCGGTCATGTGGGCCCAGAGGTTGAAATGCTGAAACACCATGGCCACCTGCGCACGCAGTCGCTGGAGCTGCGCCGGATCTTTGGCTCGCAGCGCGCCTGCGGCACTGGCACGTCCGTCAGGCACCAACAGGAGTTCTTCTCCATCCACAACGATACGCCCGCTGTTGGGTTGCTCCAATAAATTGAGGCAACGCAGGAAAGTACTTTTGCCCGACCCGCTGGAGCCAATCATGGAGATGACGTCGCCGGCACGCGCCTGCACAGTCACGCCTTTGAGCACTTCGTTGGTGCCGAAGCGCTTGTGGATGTCGCTGGCCTGAAGAATCATGGGAACATTCACGACTGACTTTCTATTGTTGATATCGACACGCTGCGTCCCCCTTTTAGGGACTTAGCAACTTGCCCGTGCGGGCCAGACTTGTACCGGCGACTTTGCCGAGGCGCTTGCCCGGCAGGGCCCAGCGAGCGCCCCCCCGCGCATACAGGACGCCTCCCGATCGGCAGCGCACCGCCTCCACCCCACCCGTGGCGGCGTCAACGAGATCGGCAATCACATCACCTGCCTCAACCCGGTCGCCGGGCCGTTTATGAAACACGACCACGCCCGCGCGCGGTGCCGTGATGGGCTCTGAGCCGGACAATGGTGTGGGCTGACAGCGCGGCGCGGGAAGGGCCGGCACGTCACCCAGCAGCAGCCCGCGGCGGCGCAAAAACCCAACAATGGCCTCTGCATCCTGCTCGGCCAGTTCATGGCTGGTATCTGACTCGCCACGCAGTTCAATGGTCGCGCTAAAGCATCCCGGCGGCAAAGGTTTGTCGGGAAACTGGCGCTGCAGCTCATGCCATGGACGGCTGCAGGCCTCATCAAAGGGCGAGTCGCCCGACTCTGTCGCCAGCAGGATGGCCTCTGCGCCCAGCAGGGCCCCCAGTTCTGCGGCCAGCTCACGCTGGGGCGTCAGGGCGTATAGGTGCATGACGGCTTCGTGGTCACAGTGCAGGTCCAAAACAACATCACTGTCTACGGCTAGTTGGAGGAGGCGGTTTTTCATGTCCTGAACCAGATGCTGCGCGCTGAGTGCGCTCACAGCCTTGCGCAAGGCATCGCGTACCAGCACGGCATTCTGTGCAGCGTGGGCGCCCAGGCTTGTGCCAACCATGGCTGCCACCTGTGCCGTGACGTCGGCATAGTGACGGTTGAAGTTGCCACCATCGCGCAAGTCAAAGCGACCTTGGTGCTGCCCGAAGAGTTGCTGAGCCATGCCGACCGGATTGGCGTAGGGCACCAGCACAATTTCGCCGCACAGCTGCCCGCTGGTCTCCAGCGTCTGAAGCTTCCGTTTGATCGCGTGCGCCACCAAAATGGCGGGCACCTCGTCGGCGTGCAGCGCGGCTTGAATGTAGGCCTTGGGGCCCACGCCCGGCGTACCGAAACGAAGCACCTGGAAACTGTGGCGGACGCCCGGGGCGATCTCCATCAAATTGATGGTTTGTGTTTGCATATCAGGCTTTGATCAGTTGTGCTTGGGGTGCGGTCGCTCTCTGCGTTTGCAAATGCCTGAGAAAGCGTTTCTCCAGCAACTTGAAAGCCCCGACAAGCACAAAGGTGAGGATGAAATAGATGATGGCGGCCACCCCAAATGTCTCCGTCACCAGCAAATGGTTTGCATAGACGTCGCGCGCCACGCGGGTGATGTCCACCAGTGTGACCGTGCTGGCAATGGCTGTTGCATGCATCAGGCCGACGACCTCGTTGCTGTACTGCGGCAGAGAGCGTCGCAGTGCGCTTGGCAACAGCACCCGACTGTAAAGCTTGAAAGGCCTCATGCCGTAACTGCGGGCCGCCTCGATTTCGCCCACCGCCGTGGCCTTGAGGGCGCCAGCGAAGATTTCGGTGGTGTAGGCGGTGGAGTTCAAGGTGAATGCAAGCCACGCGCAGAACCATGCGTTTTTGAGCAATACCCAAGCCGCGCTCTCGCGAATGAATTCGAACTGCGCCAACCCGTGATAAATGAGAAAGAGCTGAACCAGCAGCGGCGTGCCACGCAGCACATAGGTGAAAAACCAGACGGGTCGTGACAACCACAGGCGCGGCGACACGCGGGCCACTGCAAGAGGAATGGACAGCACAAATGAGCTGGCCAGGCTGATGGCGAGCAGCACCAGGGTTGTGCGTATGCCCTCCACGTAGAGCGGCAAGCTGTCTACAACTATTTTCCAGTCCATTTAGAACTGCACTTTCTTCAACCCCAAGCTGTAGCGAGCCTCCAGCCGTGACAGCAGGAAGATCGACACAGTCGTGAGCGTGAGGTAGATCAGCGCAACGGCGAGATAAAAAGTAAACGGCGCGCGCGTGGTCGCCGAGGCCAGGCCGGCGCGATGCACCATGTCATCCAGACCAATGATGGACACCAGCGCCGAGGCCTTGATCATGATCAGCCAGTTGTTGGAGAACCCGGGAATCGCATGTCGCACCATTTGCGGCAAAACAATGCGCCACATCACCATCAGGGGAGACATGGCAAACGAAAGCGCTGCCTCGGACTGTCCTTTGGGCACGGCCAGAATGGCACCCCGAAATGTCTCGGTGAGATAAGCGCCAAAAATGAATCCGATGGTGAGCACGCCAGCCAGGAACGGCGGGATGTCGATGTAATCCCAGCCCTGGGATTCAGCAAGCTTGTTGATGCCGATTTGGCCGCCGTAAAAAATCAGCAGCATCAGCACCAGCTCCGGCATACCGCGAATAAGCGTGGTGTAGACCTCAGCCGTCCAGCGCAGTGCGCGTGATTGGGACAGCTTGGCAGCGGCGCCCGCGATGCCAAAGAGACAGGCAATCGCAAGGGATACCGCCGACACTCGCAGGGTCAGGGACAGACCCTCAAGAATGGCCGGCAAGTATCCGTAAAGCAGCATAAATCCCCGCTGTGATGTGAGTGACCAGGCGCGAACAGCTCGCCGGGAGCCCGGCGACGCTGATTACTCGCCCCGAATGTTGACGTCGAAGTATTTGTCGTTGATCGTCTTGTATACACCGTTGGCAGTGATCTGCTTGAGCGCGGCATTGACTTTGGTCTTCAGCGACTCTTCTCCCTTGCGCATGGCGATGCCGACACCGCCACCGTCTTTGGCTCCGCCCAAGCTAATAGGCGCGCCCACCTTGCTGTAGGTCTTGCCTTCAGGCGATTTGAGGAATGCAGCGGTCGCAGCAAGCGAGGAGCCAAATCCGATGTCACCGCGACCGGCCGCCAGTTCCATGGTCACTTCGGCCTCTTTGGCCACCTGCAGGATCTCGCTGTCCTTGTAATTGGCAAGCACAAAGGCTGCGCGCGGTGTGTTGCGCGTCACGATGATTTTCTTGCCCTTCAAGGTGGTTGGATTGACTACAGGGAACGTACCGGTCTTTGCAATCCAGGCCGAAGGAATGTCGTAATAGGAGTTGCTGAAATCTGCGGCTTTTTTGCGCTCTTCAGTGATGGACATGGAGGCCACGATCATGTCGAATTTTTTGGCGTTGAGGGCGGGCATCATGCCGTCCCACTCCTGGGATACCAATGTGCACTCGGACTTCATTTCAGCGCAGATGGCATTGGCGATATCGATATCAAAACCGGAAAATTTGCCGTCCGTGCCCATCAGGGAAAACGGTGGGTAGTTGGCCTCAACGCCGATACGGATCTTGGCCCAGCCTGGTGCCTGAGCGAATACGGCGGTGCTCAGGAGGAGCAGCGCGGTGGCGGTAATTTTGCGAATCATAAAAATCCCCATGAGCAGCGCCTGAACTGGCCACAATAAGACATTGTCCGGTGACCACCATCAAGCTGGTTAAAGAAGTTTCCTCACCGGCCAGCCCCTTTTTCTATGGCGGTATGCTGGCCGATGTGAGTTTGTACCATAATTTTCATATTTGTAAAACATGAAAAAACCCTTCCAAGCGAAAACCCCTAGTTCCTTGCGTGCCGCAGCGCCGCCCGAGCTCGCCTTTGCCCAGTCACCCCTGGGTGCGAGGCTCAGGGCTGTGCTATCGGACCCGCTCGCCAGTCCGGGCAATCGGGCCACCGCGGACTTCTTGTTGCGTAACCCGGTACGGGCAACGGCTTGGGGAATCGAAGAGCTGGCGTCTAACGCCCATACCTCAACAGCCACCCTCAGTCGCTTTGCACGCACCCTGGGCATGAGCGGTTTTTCGGCATTGCGCGCCGAAATGGCTGAGGTGCTGCAGGGCGTGTTGCATCCGGTTGAAAAACTGCGCGGCGTGGTCGCGCGCCAGGATGGCGCGTCATCAGTCGTGTCTGAAAGCCTGGCTCTCACCCTTGGCAATGCCCGCACGACAGCCGAAGGCCTGGACCCGGAACGGCTTGCGGAAATTGCGCGCCGCCTTGCAAAGGCCTCGACGGTTTACACGCTGGGCTTTGGCCTGAGCTCCCATCTGGCCGCCATGCTGGCGCTGGACTTGCAACCGTTTTGCGCACAGCTGGTCAATGTGGTGGAGTTTGGAGGCACTGAAGTCGCCGCAGGCCGGCTGATGAACATCGGAAAAGCGGACGTGCTGATAGCTGTGTCGTTCCCCAGGTACGCCGACGACGCCATCCGCCTGACCCAGTACGCACGGGACCGCGGCGCCCACACGCTGGCCATCACGGATTCCATGGCCTCGCCTCTTGCTGCGGTGGCTGACGAAGGTCTTTTTGCCAATTCCATGCACCCGGTGCTGTCGAGCAGTTCTGTCTCAGCCTTGCTGGTCATCGAGGCTCTTGTGACCAGCTTGATGATCAGCAACGGCGACCATGTGCAGAAGGCGGCCCGCTTGACGGAGGCCATTTCTGCCTACATGTTCAGCCCGAAGAAGGAGCGCAAGAGGTGAGACCGCGCTTTAACTGCGACCTTTGCGTTAATCCGGTTGAACTTTAAAGCGATTGAACCGCAGCGAGTCGCCGCATGACCTGCTGCACGATATCGCTTTGCATGTCGCGGTAGAGCAACTGCTCTTCCGCCTCTTTGGCCAGCACGGCTGATTCGTTAAAGCTGATGTCGCGTTTCAGTAGGATTTCCGTAGGCGGGATCAGCATTTTTCCCCTGAGCGTCCGGAGTATGAAAGTGAAACGGGTACGCAGCTGAAACTCCCTCACCTGGCCGGAGGTGTTCAAGGCCACCACGGTTTTCTCGCGCTGGTCGGTCAGAACTTCCAGAATCACGTCCGCCTCTTCAATCCTCCGTACATCCCGGATCAAGCGCACCCCGCTGGCTTGCAGATTGCGGCTGAGCTCGGTCCCCAGGACAGAGCCTTCTGCCAACGAGGTGTAGAGGCTCTTGAACACCAACTTGGGCGCCTTGCGCAGCGCAAAGCCGCAGGCACTGAGACCAAGGGCCGCGGAGGCAGCCAATACAAAAGCACGACGTTGCATGTTTTTTCCTCAGACGACGATGTTGACCAAGCGGCCTGGCACAACGATGACCTTTTTCGGCAGCGCTCCCGCAGCCTGCTTGATGAAGGCGTCAGATGCCAATGCCGCGGCTTCAATGGCGGCCTTGTCGGCACCAGCAGGCACAGTCACCGAACCGCGCAACTTGCCGTTGATCTGTAGCACCAGCTCTATTTCGTCCTGCACCAGCGCAGAAGCATCCGCTTCGGGCCAGGGCGCGTCGAGCAAATCGCCGTGGTCGTTCGCAAAACCGAGCTCTGCCCACAATGCATGGGCCACGTGGGGAGTCGCCGGGTACAAACAACGCAGCAAAATACCCATGCCTTCGCGCAATGCAAATGCCGAGCCACTGGAAGGCTGGCCTTTGAAGTCTTCCAGTGCGTTCAGCAACTTCATGCCGCCCGACACCACCGTGTTGTATTGCATGCGCTGGTAGTCGTAGTCGATCTGCTTGAGCACCGTGTGGACCTCCCGGCGCAGCGCCTGGGTTTCCTTGTCAAACAAGGCTTTCGCTCCTGGAGAATGTGCACCACTCGCTCCCATATTCATGGCATTGAGCTTGACACCGAAGTTCCAGACCCGGCGAAGGAAACGGTAAGAGCCCTCGACCCCCGCATCGTTCCACTCCAGCGTAGCCTCTGGCGGGGCGGTGAACATGGTGTACAGCCGCGCGGTGTCAGCGCCGTATTTTTCGATCAGGTCCTGCGGGTCCACGCCATTACGCTCGGACTTGCCCATCTTGCCCACGCCGCCGTATTCAAGCTTTGTGCCATCCGTGTGGGTGCCCCCGGTGATGTGGCCATACGCGTCGTGAAAGGGAACCACCTCGGAAGGCGGGTAGTAGTGCTTGCCCCCCTTTTCGTCGCGCCTGTAGAAAATCTGGTTGAGTACCATGCCCTGGGTCATGAGCTTGATGAAGGGTTCGTCAAATTTCACCAGGCCCATGTCCCGCATCACTTTGGTCCAGAAGCGCGCATACAGCAGGTGCAAGACCGCGTGCTCGACGCCGCCGATGTACTGGTCCATCGGCATCCAGTAGTCAGCGCCCTCCGCCACCATCGCTTGGTCGTTCGTGGGGTCGCAGTAACGCATGAAGTACCACGAGGAATCAACAAAGGTGTCCATGGTGTCGGTCTCTCGCCGCGCGGCCTTGCCGCACACCGGGCAGACCACCCCGGCATGAAAGCCCTCGTGTTTTTGCAGGGGGTTGCCCGAACCGTCTGGCACGCAATCGATCGGCAGTACGACCGGTAAATCCTTCTCGGGCACCGGCACTGCGCCGTGTTCAACGCAATGGATGATGGGAATCGGCGTGCCCCAATAGCGCTGGCGGCTCACGCCCCAGTCGCGCAGGCGCCAGGTGGTTTTTTTCTCGCCCAGACCTTTGGCTTTCAGGTCGGCGGCCACAGCATCAACCGCTGCCCTGAAAGCCAGGCCATCGTATTTTCCGGAGTTGACCGCAATGCCGTGTTGCTTGTCGGTGTACCAGTCCTGCCACTGATCGGTGCTGAACCTGCAGTCGGCGGACGGCGCCAGCTTGGGATCAGGCGCTACCACCTGCTTGATCGGCAGGCCGTATTTGTTGGCGAACTCAAAGTCGCGTTCGTCGTGCGCCGGCACACCCATCACCGCACCGTCGCCGTAACTCATGAGCACGTAGTTGCCAACCCAGACCTCGACTTTCTCGCCAGTCAGCGGGTGCGTGACAAACAGGCCAGTGGCTAACCCCTTTTTTTCCTGCGTGGCGAGCTCGACCTCGGTCGTCCCGCCGGACTTGCATTCTTCGATGAAAGCAGCCAATGGCGGATTCCTCGTGGCGGCATGCTGCGCCAACAGGTGCTCTGGCGCCACTGCGCAAAAGGTCACGCCCATGATAGTGTCGGCGCGGGTGGTGAAGACGTACATCTTCCCGTCGCTTATCAGCGCGCCATCACTGCTCTGGATGTCATGGGTGAAGGCAAATCGCACACCTTCGCTCTTGCCAATCCAGTTCTCCTGCATCAGCCGCACCCGCTCGGGCCAGCCCGGCAACTTGTGCTGGACATGGTCCAGCAGTTCCTCAGCATAGTCAGTGATTTTCAGGTAATAGCCGGGGATCTCACGCTTCTCGACAATCGCGCCGGTGCGCCAGCCGCGCCCATCCACCACCTGTTCATTCGCCAGCACGGTCTGGTCCACCGGGTCCCAATTCACCACCTGGGTCTTGCGGTAGGCAATGCCCTTGTCCAGCATCTTCAGGAACAGCCACTGATTCCACTTGTAATAGCCGGGGTCGCAGGCGGCAATCTCGCGCGACCAGTCAATCGCCAGACCCATTGCCTGAAGCTGCTGCTTCATGTAGGCGATGTTCTCGTAAGTCCACTGCGCGGGCGGCACACCGTTTTTCATCGCGGCGTTTTCAGCCGGCAGGCCAAAGGCGTCCCAGCCCATGGGCATGAGCACGTTGTAGCCCTTCATGCGCAGGTAGCGCGCGAGCATGTCGTTGATGGTGTAGTTGCGCACATGGCCCATGTGCAGCTTGCCGCTGGGGTAGGGCAGCATGGAGCAGGCGTAGTATTTCTTTTTGGCCCGGTCTTCAATGACGCGGTAAGCGTCAGCGGCGATCCATTGGTTCTGCGCATCGCGCTCAACGTCGAGGTGGTTGTATTTGTCTTGCATGGCGCGCGAAATGAGAAAAAGAAACGAGGCAGTCAAATGCTGCCGACCGCATGGATTTTAGGCGCTGGACCCGCGTTGCCCGGCCCGGCGACGCTTAGGGCCGGGTGAAGGGAGCTGGCAGCGGGGCGGACAAAGCCGAATCCCCTGCGGTTTTGGGTGCATCCGCGACAAAACCGATGCGGTTCAACCCGGCTTTTTGCGCAATGCCCATGACCTCAATGATCCTGCCGTAAGGCACGGTTTCATCGGCGCGCAGCTGTACTTCGGTGTCGGGGTTCAGTCCGGCACTTTGCTGGAGGCTTTGAGCAAGCTGGGTTGGCGACACCGCCTGGTTGTTCAGAAAAGCCTGCCCGGCCTTGTCGACCACCAAAGTGACGTACTTGGGCGCTTCATTGGGTTGGGCTGCATCACTTTTCGGCAAATCGAGTTTGATGGAACTGGCCAGCAAAGGCGCGGTGATGATGAAAATCACCACCAGCACCAGCATCACATCGACCAGCGGGGTGACGTTGATCTCGCTCATGGGTTGGGCGCCCCGGGTACGCTCCAGCCGGCCAAAACTCATGGTGCGCCCTCTTTACGGCTAAGCAAGAGCTCGCGCAAATCGCGCGCAAAACCTTCGAGGTCCGCTTCGATGCGATTGATGCTGCGACCGAAAATGTTATAGGCCAGCACTGCGGGTATCGCCACCGCCAGACCGGCCGCCGTCATGATCAGCGCCTCGCCGACCGGGCCGGATACCTTGTCGATGGTGATGAGCCCGGCGGCGGCAATACCCACCAACGCGTGGTAGATGCCCCAGACCGTGCCCAGCAAGCCGACAAAGGGTGCGGTGGATCCGACCGTTGCGAGCAGCACCTGGCCGAACTGCAGCTTGTGCAAAACACCATGCAAGGCATCGCGCAGGACACGCGTGAGCTGTTGGGACCGGTCCCCGGCAGATGCCAGCGTGCCGGATTCGCGAATGTGGGTGGCGAGTATCAGCGGCAACACCAGGCCTTCACGGTCAAAAGCGGCGACTTTCTGCTGCGCCGCAGGCAGATCAGGCGACTGCCAGAACGCCGCCGTGCTGCGTGCTACGTCGCCAACGGCCCGTTTGAGCATCCAGGCTTTCCAGAAGATGACCACCCAGCTGGCCACCGACATCGCCAGCAGCAAGCCCGCCACCAGTGCAGTCACAGCATCGCCCTGGGTGATCAGTGAAAACATGATGCCCCCACGCTCCCCGCTGCGCGTGGTTCGCTGCCCCCCGAGGGGGCGCTGCGCCTGCGGCCCGGCAAAGCCGGTTCCGCGGCCCCGGCTGGTGAAGAGTTCCCCCCGGCGCTTGTGGCGGCGCTCATTTCAAATTCAGCACATCGAACATGTCGAACAGGCCGCTTGATTGACCCGCGAGAAAACGTGCGGCGCGCAGGCTGCCCTGGGCATAGGTAACGCGGCTGGAAGACTTGTGACTGATCTCGATGCGCTCACCGATGCCGGCAAACAGCACGGTGTGGTCGCCAACGATGTCGCCACCCCGAATGGTGGCAAAGCCGATGGACGAGGGATCGCGTGCGCCGGTGATGCCTTCTCTGGCATAGACCGCGCAGTCCTTGAGATCGCGCCCCAGGGCGTCAGCAATCACCTCTCCCATTTTGAGCGCGGTGCCAGAGGGAGCGTCCACCTTGTGGCGATGATGGGCTTCAACGATTTCGATGTCATAGCCGGTGTTCAAGGCTTTGGCGGCCATCTCCAGCAGTTTGAGCGTGACGTTGACGCCGACACTCATGTTTGGGGCCATCATGATGGCAATGTCTTTGGCGGCAGCCGCGATCTCCGCCTTCTGCGCATCGGAAAACCCAGTGGTGCCAATGACCATCTTGACACCGAGTTCGCGGCATTTCGCCACATGCGCCATCGTGCCTTCGGGCCTTGTGAAGTCAATCAACACCTGCGCTCCGGACAGGCCCGCGTTCAAGTCGGAAGTGATCTTGATGCCTGTGGTCTGGCCCAGGTAAGCGGCTGCGTCGGAACCCAGGCCCGGGCTGGCGGCCACATCGAGCGCGCCGGCCAGCTCAAAGTCATCGCTGGCGCGCACGGCATCTATCAACATCTGGCCCATGCGCCCACTGGCCCCAGCCACCGCAATACGGTGGCGGGACTGACCCGCGGCGCTCACCGTGCGGGGCTTTCCAGCGGAGGATAGCTGGATGCTGCGGGTGCGCTGACAGGCGCAGGGGTGGACGCTACAGAAGCTGGCGCTTTCTTTTCGGCTGCCTTGAGTTGCTCTTCCGTCATTTCCAGCACAGGCACCTTGCCCAGCTTGCGCTTGGAGTCGAGCTTGGCAACGAAATCGGTTTCGCTGGGCATCTCGTCGCCTTCAAAGCGCTCAAGCGCGTCGCCCTTGAAAAATACCGTGAACTTGAGCGCCTGGGGCTCGGAGCCCTGACGCTTCAAGGTGAAAACATAGTCCCAGCGATCGGCGTGGAACACGCTGGTCAGCAAAGGCGTTCCCAACACGTCACGCACCATGGCCCTTGGCATTCCGGGCTTGAGTTGCTCTACCTGCTGCTTTGACACAAAGTTACCCTGAACCACCTCGATTTTGTAGGGGGTGATCCAGTTGACGGGATTGATCTTGCTCTCGCTCAAGCCGCCCGTCATGCTTTTCATGCTGCCGCATGCAGTCAGCACAACACACGCAAGGACGGTGAGACCAGTTTGGACGCCGTAGCGATAATTTGCAGGCATGTCTGACATAGTAGGGGGGTGTAGCGATATGATGACCCATTGTAGCGGCAGGGTGCAGCCCCAACGCGAACGCCACTACCCCCGAAATGGGCGGCTTTACCTCTGCATGGAGGGCTATTTTCCCTAGGATTCCTGGCAATGAGCAACATTGACGAACTCAAAAGCACCGGATTGAAGGCGACCCTTCCCCGTCTGAAAATCCTTGAGATTTTTCAGGCTGGCAAACAGCGCCACATGACGGCAGAAGATGTGTTTCGTGTTCTGCTGGAAGACCGTTCGGACATCGGACTGGCCACGGTGTATCGCGTCCTGACCCAATTCGAGCAGGCGGGATTGCTCAACCGCAGCAATTTCGAGGCCGGCAAAGCCGTCTACGAAATCAACGAAGGCCAGCACCATGACCACCTGGTGTGCCTCGACTGCGGCAAGGTCGAAGAGTTTTACGACGCGGAAATTGAAAAGCGGCAACATGCCGTTGCCAAGGCCAAGGGCTTTGCGATTGTCGACCACTCCCTGTCGATGTATGCGAACTGCACCAAGGAAAAGTGCCCGACACGCCCGACCTCTCCCAGACACCACAGTCACGGCTGAGCCGCAAGAGCGGCTCCCTCGGGGGGCAGGGAGTTACGCGAAGCGAACGACCGTGGGGGCCACGAGCAAGCGACGGGCCGCCCCGAGCGCAGTTCAGCCCCTTCGGGGGGCAGAGAGCTACACGAAGTGAGCGAACATGGGGGCCCTATATCTAGCCGCCGCGCTCCATAGCCTGGCGGTGGCGCTCGACAAACTCCTGGTAAGTGTCGATACCGCGAAGTTGCAGGATGACGTTGCGCACCGCGGCCTCCACCAGCACAGCAATGTTGCGACCTGCCACCACCTGAATCACCACCTTGCGCACCGGAATGCCCAGCACGTCCTGCGTCAGGGGTTCGTAGGGGATGCGCTCGTATTCACGCTCCAGTGTTTCGCGCCGCACCAGGTGCACGATGAGTTTGAGTCGCATCTTGCGGCGCACCGCCGTTTCGCCAAAAATCGCCTTGATGTCGAGCAAGCCGATGCCGCGCACTTCCAGCAGGTTTTGCAGCAGCTCTGGACAACGACCTTCGATCGTGGTCTGGTTGATGCGGTACAGGTCCACCGCGTCGTCAGCCACCAGCCCATGGCCGCGTGAAATCAGCTCCAGCCCAAGCTCGCTCTTGCCCAGGCCGGATTCGCCGGTGATCATCAGGCCAACGCCCAGAATGTCCATGAACACGCCGTGCATGGAGGTGCGATCGGCAAAATGTTTGGACAAGTAGGCGCGTAACACGTCGATCACAAACGCAGCCGACTCCTGGGTGGCAAACATCGGAATCTGGGCTCGCTCACACATGGACAGCAACGTGTCGGGCGCGACCTGACCGTCGGCAATGATCAGCACCGGCGGCTCCAGCGTGACAATGCGGGAAATACGGCGGGCGCAGTCCTCGGGGCTGGCCTCACTCAGATAGGCCACTTCCCGCTCACCCAGCAATTGCACGCGGTAGGGATGGATGTAGTTGAGGTAACCGACCAGATCGGCACCGGATCGGGCGGCACGAACGGCGACCTCATCAAAGCGCCTTTCCGACGCGCCCAGTCCGGCTACCCACTCCCACTTCAGGGCAGCGCGGTGATCCTCAAACAGGACATCGGCGCTGACGACGGTGGGCTTCATGCCAGGTAAGGCGGAAAGACCTGCAGCAGCGTCATGAAATCAGGAGCTGACCACGTGGCTGGACTGCCACGAAGCAATCAGATGGTGCAATGCGGCCGCATCGGTGCTGGACTTGATCTGCTCGCGCAGCCCGCTGTCACTGAGGAGTTCAGCAATTTCCGAAAGGATTTCCAGATGCTTCTGTGTGGCCGCCTCTGGCACCAGAAGAAAAATCAGCAAGCCTACAGGCTGCTCATCTGGCGCATCGAAGCCAATGGGTGCCCGCAGCTGAAATACCGACGCCATCGGAGCCTTCAGGCCCTTGATTCGCCCGTGGGGAATGGCCACGCCATGGCCCAGACCGGTCGAGCCCAGGCGTTCGCGCGCAAACAAGCTGTCGGTTATCAAAGCGCGGTTCAGGCCATGCTGATTTTCAAACAGCAAGCCAGCTTCTTCAAAAGCACGCTTCTTGCTGGTGGCTTCAACACTCACCAGCACTTGGGTAGGGGGCAAAATTTGCGAAAGACGGTTCATAACGCTCTTTGGAGCACAAATTATGCACCTTCACCCCGATTGAGGACCAATATGTCACAAAAAAGCCGCCTGACTGGCAGGCGGCTTGTGGTTATAGGGGGAAATGGCGGTCGAAGGCGATAAAAGATGCCCGCGAGCGGCGAATTACATTTGCCTTTTGGCAGCCACGTGATGGTGGTCTTGGGTTTTGGTTTTGTGGCGCCCGACCTGGCGGTCCAGCTTATCCGCCAGCTCGTCCACGGCGGCATACAAATCAGCGTGCGAACACTCGGCAAACAGGTCGCGGCCCTTGACGTGCACGTTGCACTCCGCCCGCTGTCGTCTTTCCTTTTCCTTCATGTTGTCAACCGTCAACAGAACTCTGACATCTACTACCTGATCAAAATGCCGCGTAATTCGATCCAGCTTGCTCGTTACGTAACCGCGCAACGCGGGGGTAACTTCAAGATGGTGGCCGCTGATCGTCAAATTCATAAAGAGACTCCTTTTCCATGACTGGATTGGGTTTAAAAACACCGCTTTGGCACTGGCGCACCATGCGGCGGACGGACAACTCTCTTGGTTTCACTATGCGCCCGAAAAGCGGCAAACGCAATCGTGCAACGCAACAAAAAATGAAACGATCTGAAAACCAGCGGCGCCATCACAGCGCCCGGCGCAAAGACCCTTGATTTGTATGATTTTTCCGGCAGTCGCACCGGAAGGTGGCCCCAGCGGTCAGCCGCCCTTGGCGCCGATCCAGCCGTGGATGGAGCCCGCCAATTGTTCGACGCTTCTGGTCTTGTCGATCACTTCCAGCACACCAGCCTCAGCGGCCTTGAGCTTCAACTCCTCGCTGATATAACCCGAGCTGATGACCACGGGCAACCCGGCCCTTAGGAGCTTGACGTGCCGCGCCAGTTCGGTCCCGGCCATGCCGGGCATGTTCTGGTCTGTGATGATGAGATCAAACACGTCCGGGTTGGCCCGCAAGTCGGCCAGTGCAGCCTCGCCCCGGTTATGTACCGACACCTGGTAGCCGACCGCACGCAACACCTCACTGACCAATTCGCCCATGGCTTCATAGTCATCCACATACATGACATGGCGGCCCTGACCGTCGACCGGCACTGGGCGTGGCAAGTCGTCCGCCACCATGTCCAAGCGGGCCACAGCCGGAAGATAAACGGAAAACGTGGTTCCGCCCGATACGGCGCTGTCAACGGTAATGGCGCCCCCGTGAGCCCTGACGATGCTATGGACGACGGCCAAGCCCAGCCCGGTCCCCTGTCCCGTCGGCTTGGTTGTAAAGAAGGGCTCGAAAATTCGGGCCTGTGTGTGCTCATCCATGCCGTGCCCGTTGTCCTTGACCTGCAGACGCACATAGCAGTTTGCCGGCAAATCGCCAGGACGCTGCGCCGCATGCGCATCCAGGGTCACTTCATCGAGAGTGACTTCGATGCGCGGCCGCACGCCGCTGGTGGCGTGCCATGCGTTGGTGCACAGATTGAGCAACACCTGCGATATCTGGCCTCCGTCTACGCTGACGTAGGTCGATTGCGTGTCGGCGATCGTGACTGTGAGGTCCACACCGGCCGGCAAGGTTGAGCGCATCAATGACAAAGCCTCGATGACCACCGCACGCATGGGTTGCACCACAAACTGCTGCGGCTGCTTGCGGCTGAAAGCCAGAATTTGCCTGGCAAGCTCCCTGGCTCTGGCCCCGGCCTTGTCAACCTGGTCCAGGTTGTAGCCAATCTTGTGCGGAACGCTCATGTTCATGCGTGCGAGCGAAACATTGCCCAGCATGGCGGCAAGCAGGTTGTTGAAGTCATGGGCGATGCCGCCAGCCAGCATGCCCAGAGACTCCATTTTTTGCGCCTCGCGCAAGCTTGCCTCCATGGCGGCGTGCTCCTGCTCCGCAGCGCCACGCAGTTGCATTTCGCGCTCGAGTTCGATCGCAAGCTTGCCAAGCTGCTCGGCGAGTACCCTTTGCTCCGTCACGTCCTGCAAGCTACACAACCAGCGGACGGAGCCACCCATTCCGTCCAGAACTTCAATCCGGTGACGCACGGTGAGCCAAGCGCCGCCTGCATGCTTGAGCCGGTACTCGACTTCGTCGGTAAGCCCCGAATTGCTGGCCTTGACCGCAGCGGCGCGAAACCGCGCCCGGTCATCCGGATGCACCAGCTCCAGCCAGTCCCGTGCATTCAGCGGCGCATGGGCTGCATCCGTACCAAGCAGTTCGAGCAATGAACAGTCAACGGGCTCGTAAGAACCATCGGAGCGACTGATGATATGGGCCATCTGGCCCAGGCGCTGGGCCGCGTGCAGAACCGTTTCGCTTTCGCGCAAGCGCAGTTGCATCTTTTCGGCGCGCTGCAAAAGCGCCGCTGCGTCGCTGGCGCTCCGGCTGATGGCCTCGCGCACGGCGGGAACCAGTTGCGGCAACGCAGTCCGCATCACATAGTCTGCGGCACCGGCCTTCATGGCTGCCAAGACGGTCTCTGCATCCGCAACATCGGAAACCACCACCACCGGCAAAGCAGGTGCCTGCCCGCGCAACATCGCCAGCGCAGGCACACCGCCAAAGCCTTGCCCGCCATACCTGCAAATGGCGATGTCCCACGACTGGTTCTCCAGCGCGGCCTGCAAGTCGGGGGGATTGTTGACCACTTGGGTCTTGACGATAAGGCCGGCTTGCACCAGCAGGCCCGGGACTTCGGTCAGGTCCCTTTCCGCGCTGTCGATAAGCAAGACTTCCAGCATTGCCGACATCTGTTGCCTTTGTAGCCACCGCTCGATCAGGGGCGGAGGCAGACCACGGGCCCGACTGCCATACTCGTTTGCAACGAGCGCGGACAGCCTTTTCCATACGAAAAGGACGGGCATATCGCGACACCGCCACCCCTTCCGCAAGAGACACTGCTGTGCTCTTCCGGAAAGACCATGCTATGGCTATTTTTCCGTGTTGTCATCATCCAACTGGAGGAGGGGAAGCGACGCAGCAACACCCAAAAAGCAGCAGCGCGCAGGCAAGGCCTACTAAAATCGTGGAGGCGCTTCCACCTTCGCCTCAGGAACTTGCCTAGCAACTTCAGCCACGCATCATGTCACTTGAAACCATCATTTCGTATGGCCTGACCCGCCCTGACGAAGAGCGCAATGCTCTGGTGCTCATGGGAGGGGGCGCGCGTACCGCGTACCAGGCAGGGGTGTTGCAGGCGCTGGCCCGCATGCTGGACCCGCAAAGCAGCGCCCCGAGCCGGGGTTTCCCGTTCAAGGTTCTGGTGGGCACATCCGCCGGCGCCCTCAATGCAACCTATTTGGCCAGCCGGGCCAACGAAGGTCTGGCTGCCTTCGAGCAACTGGCCAGCTTCTGGACCACGCTGCGATCGGAGCAGGTCTACGAGCTCAAGGTGCCGGGCTGGATACGCTCCAGCCGGATAGCTGCAGCACTCTTCTTGTCGCAGCTCGTGCGCAAGCAGCAGGCATTTCTGAACAACACCCCACTGGTCGACACGCTGCACCGTGTGATCTCGCTGGCCAATATCGACCAGGCACTTCAGGACAAGACCTTGTTGGCATTGGCCGTGACAACGTCGAGCTACACCAGCGGTGTGCACTGGACGTTTTGCCAGACCGCGCGCTGCACCGCTGACGACTCATGGAACCGGCCCGGGCGCAGGGCTGAGTTCCAGCCCATCACCATTGAGCACCTGATGGCCTCCAGCGCCATCCCCTTCCTGTTTCCGTCCACTCCTTTGTGGGTGGATAACCATAGGGAATTTTTTGGTGACGGCTCCATGCGCCAAAGCTCGCCCCTGTCACCGGCGTTGCGCCTGGGAGCCGGCAAAATCCTGGTCATCGGTGTGGGGCAGCCGGAACGCGCCGGCCTGACCGGCGCAGCCACGCCGGCCATCGCCGTGCGGCCGACCTTGGGCGCGATTGCCGGCCACGCCTTGGCCAGTGTTTTCCAGGACACCCTGCGTGCCGACGTTGAGCAGGCCCAGCGCGTGAGTAAAACCCTGCGGCAGATGCCGCGCGAAATTGCGGCGGTCATGCCCTACCGGCCCATCGAGGTTCTGGCGATTGCGCCTTCGCAATCCCTGGACGCACTGGCTCAGGCTCACGCGAGCGAACTTCCTGCCGCCACCTACAACGCGCTGGCGGGGCTGGGTGCGCTAGGCGCGCATGGCAGCCCGGGCGGGGCGGCGTTGGCCAGCTACCTGTTGTTCGAGCCCGGGTTTGTCAAGGCATTGATGGCTTTGGGCGAACGGGACGCGCTGGCGCGCAAGGACGAATTGATTGCCTTCTTTAAGTAGAAAAGCAGTCGTCAAATCGGCTTGAAGTGCCATAATCACGGCACCTTCATTACGGAGAAATCCTTGGAAAGCAGCCCCAGTTGCTAGCTTTCAACGCCGCAGACTGACAGTACTTGTCGTTAGGGGTTGAAAGCGATGCCACCATCCACAACCCCGCCGATTCCAGCAACCAAGCTGGTTCCGGCGCCCCCAAACCCATTGGGAGCCAGTCATGCTCAATATTTTCACGCTCGCCAACGGCCGGCTTTTCCAGGAGGAGATCGAGTCCCTGGAAGAACTCTCCAAATTCCAGCCGATCTGGGTGGACCTGGAGTCCCCCACACTTGAAGAAAAACGCTGGGTCAAGCAGTACTACGGCCTGTCCATTCCCGAAGACGCGATGGACGAGGACATTGAAGAGTCCGCCCGCTTTTACGAGGAAGACAACGGCGAACTCCACATCCGCTCCGACTTTCTGGTGGCCGACGAGGAGGAGCCGCGCACGGTGCGCGTCGCCTTTATCCTCAATCTGGTCAACGACGACCTCAAAAGCAAGGGCGTGCTGTTTTCGATCCACGACGAAGACGTGCCGGTATTCCGTTTGCTGCGCATGCGGGCGCGCCGCGCACCGGGGCTGATCGAAGACGCCAAGGAGGTGCTGCTCAAGCTGTTTGACGCAGACGCCGAGTATTCGGCTGACACGCTGGAAGGCATTTACATTGCCCTCGAGAAAGTCAGCGCTCAGGTGCTGTCGGGTGACGTGACCGACGCGCTGGCCGGCGAGGTGCTGGGCGCGATTGCCCGCCATGAGGACTTGAGCGGGCGCATACGCCGCAACATGATGGACACCCGCCGCGCCCTCAGCTTCATGATGCGTAGCAAGATGCTCAACGCCGAGCAGTTTGAAGAGGCGCGGCAGATTCTGCGCGACATCGACTCACTCGACTCGCACACCGCTTTCCTGTTCGACAAGATCAACTTCTTGATGGACGCTACGGTCGGTTTCATCAACATCAACCAGAACAAGATCATCAAGCTGTTCTCAGTGGCCAGCGTTGCGCTGCTGCCGCCCACGCTGGTGGCCAGCAGCTACGGCATGAACTTTGAATTCATGCCCGAGCTCAAGTGGGCTGTTGGGTACCCACTGGCCTTGCTGTTGATGGCTGTCAGCGCGCTGGTGCCCATGTGGTATTTCCGCAGGCGTGGTTGGTTGAAATAGGCCCCCACGGTGGCTCTTTAACGACGGATATAGGCCACTGTGAAATTTATAGCGATTTCAACAAGTGCTGCGTAATCGCCTGGGCGTAGCGGCTCGCCACTTCTTTGACGAACGTGGGAAAGTCGACATGCGCCTGGTCGTCGGCGCGGTCTGAAATGGTTCGCACAGCGGCAAAGGGCAGGCCGTAGTCAAAGCACACCTGCGCAACGGCCGCGCCTTCCATCTCGACCGCCAGTACATCGTGACCGCCGGCCTGAAGCGCGGAACGCAGCATTTGCGACTCCTGAGCACCCGAGACAAAACGGTCACCAGTGGCAATCAGGCCGTGGTGGAGCAAGGGCGCGGCGGGAAGCGCCAGGCCTTTCAGCCCCGCGCGGCTCGCCTCCAACAGCAGCGCTGTCAGCGCCGGGTCGCAGGCAAAACGGCTTTGCCCGTATAGCGGCACCTCATACTGCGGGAACAGCGGCGAGACATCGAGGTCATGCTGGACGAATTCCGTCGCCACCACCACATCCCCGACCTGAACACCCTCCCCCATACCACCTGCTACACCGGTAAACACAATACGGCTCACTTCAAAGCGCTCGATCAGCGCGGTGGCCGTGGTGGCGGCCGCCACCTTGCCCATGCGCGAAAGCGCCAACACCACAGGCTGACCATGCAGGTGGCCTAGCCAAAAGTCGCGTCCGGCGTGATTGATTTTTTCTGGCTGCTGCAACAGCTCGATCAGGCCCTGCTGCTCTTCGGCCAGGGCGCTAAGGATGGCGGTTCGGATCATCCCCGAAGTTTGCCTGAACTGCACAGGACAAAGGAAGCGCTGAACAAGAAAAAAGGCACCCGCACAGACTGTGCAAATAGTCTGAAGGCGAGTTAAAGCGAGATGCCGATTTGACTGCAAGCATCACAGTACAAAAGTGCCATGGCGCTGGGTAAACGTCTTCTTCAAGGCTTGAGTACGTCCCGCACGAAACCGGCCGTAGCATTGCGCGCGGCGGGCAAATTGAGCAGCGTGTGCGGCGCACCGGGGATCAACACTATCGTGGCTTGTTTGTTGTCTTTGAGCGCGTCACCACAGTAGCCTTTGGCAGCGCTGTTACCTAGCCAGGCATTGCTGGGCGAGAAGAACACGTCTGTGGAGCTCATCACGTTCAGCACTGGCTGCGTGAGGGTTGCGGTGCGGTGGTCCTGCACAAAGTAGTTGTTCTCGCAGCTCCATGAATACAGCATGCGGCCCGCAAACTCATTGCCACTGTAGCGCGCCACCGCAGGACCGCCTTCACTGGTGCCCGCCAGCACCAGGCGTGACATGTCGGCCCACGGGGCAGCGCGCAGCGCTTGCAGCGCCAAAGGAATCTCTGACGCGCGCAAGGCATGGATTTTTTCGTAAACATCTTTGCCAACAGGTGATTTGTAGGTGATGCGATCTGGCAACGCAAACGAGTCTGGCGCGATGCTGGCCACACCCATGCTGGCCAGCCACAATTGCCACTCGCCAATGGCTTTGAGCTCCAGCCCTGACGAGCCATGCAAAAACACCACGACCGGCACACGCGCCTTGGTGTCTTTTGGCGCATTGGCCAGCGTGCCAACATACGCTGCGCCACCCGCCACGGTGGCTGGCAACACAACGGCAGCTCGTTGCGCCGCGCCCGTACTGGATGCGGCAGTGTGAACCACGGCAGTACCTTTGACTTCACCCACCGGGACGGGCGGCCGCGGCTGGGTGGGTGGCGTCTGCGCACAGGCGGCCACAAGCGTGACTGCACCCAACGTCGCGGCTAGGTTGACGAGTCGGCGGCTGAAATGGGGCATGAACATAAACATCGTAAAACTCCTGGAAGTAGCCTGAAAAGCACCACTCTATTCGGCGAGACTTCTTACGTCCAATGCATTGATCAGTTTGATTCATAATTTAAAGCTATGAATCTCAGCCAACGCCAACTGCAAATGTTTGTCACCACAGCGGCCCTGATGAACGTCTCGCGCGCCAGCCAGGCATTGCACATCAGCCAGCCCGCCTTGAGCCGTGCCTTGCAAGAGCTGGAGGCGCAACTCGGCGTCAAACTGCTGCTACGCACCACGCGCCAGTTAAGGCTTACGCATGAAGGGGTCCACTTTTTACCTGTTGCGCAGCGCTTGCTCCGTGATTTGCAGCAAGCCGCCAGTGACTTGCTGGAGCAGGCAACGGGTCTTACAGGTACCGTCACGCTCGCACTGGGGACGGCCTTTGGCTGCACGGTTCTTCCCGGAATTTTGCACAGCTTTGCGCTCAGCCACCCGGGAGTGCGGCTGCACTTGATAGATGACAACAGCGCGGGTATTTCGTCACGCGTGATTCGCGCCGAGGCAGATTTGGGCATTGGCTCACTGTTTGGCGATACCAGCAACCTCGCCTGTCAGTTGCTGCTGACAGCGCCTTTGGGCTTGCTGGGCGATCCGGCGCAATTTGACTTGATGACTGCCGCCGAGACCGGAGATTTAAGCCGGCTGCCGCTGCTGAAAGAGCCGCCGGACAGCAGCATCATGCAAGTGCTGCAAAGCCGCGGCTCAGTGTTGGTGCCGCAGATGGGTAATGGCGTGGAAGTCACCAGCCTGGCACTGCAACTAGCGTTGGCTCAAGCGGGTGTAGGCGTTGCGGTGTTGTCTGCACTCGGCGCATCACACCCGCAGGCCAGCGCTCTGCAGTTTGTACCGATCAAACCCGCCATGGAGCGCGAAGTTTTCATGATGCAGCGGCGTGACCGTGAACTGAACCCATCAGCGCGGGCTTTTGCCAATGCCCTTCTTACAGGGCTGCCAATGGCAACGCTACACAGCACCGTCAAGCGTGTTTCCGTCGCGTGTTTGGGTTCATAACGAATGAGGCAGTGGAGCAAATCATGTTTCCGCCAACCACTGGACGCGATGCGAGCGTTGGCTGCAACTGGCGCTGATCGGTAGCCTCGGCGTTGACCTCATGGGCCACGATCAAGTGGCTTTGTGTATCGCTTTGCACCACCATGGTTCTGCGGCTTTGGCTCAACGGCTTCAACTCCTGCGCGCACCGCTCGCTCTGTGCGCGCAATTGGGCGCCTGTACTCGGCAATGGTCTTGTGATACAGCGCCAGTCGGTCCATCAGCTCATCCAGCACGACGGGAAATAGCGCCGGCTGTTCACGGCTGACTCCACTTCGGTGTCCGGTTGAACGTCCCCAATGAAAAATGCCCACCAAACAAGGTCTGGTGGGCATTTCACGCCGACTTCGGCGCGGACTATTGACACAGCCTGCGGGACCGCCTTCGACGATGCGCGAGGACTTACTTCTTGTCCCGCAACTCGCGGCGCAAGATTTTGCCAACCGGTGTTTTCGGCAACTCGGTGCGGAACTCGACGACTTTGGGCTGTTTGTAACCCGTGAGGTTGGTCTTGCAGAATTCGCGCACTTGCGCTTCGGTCAGGTCAGGGTTTTTCTTGACGATGACCAGCTTGACTGCTTCGCCGGACTTCTCGTCGGCCACACCGACGCAGGCGCATTCCATGACACCCTCCATGCCGCCGACCACGTCTTCCACCTCGTTGGGGTAAACGTTGAAGCCGCTGACCAGGATCATGTCCTTCTTGCGGTCCACGATCTTGAAGAATCCTTGGTCGTCCAGGATACCGATGTCGCCAGACTTGAAGTAGCCGTCGGGTGTCATGACCTTGGCGGTTTCATCAGGGCGTTGCCAGTAACCTGCCATGACCTGCGGTCCCTTGATGGCGATCTCGCCGGGCTGGCCCTTCGCCACTTCGTTGCCGTCGTCATCGAGCAGCTTGAACCAGGTGCCAGGAATCGGTACGCCGATGGTGCCCGTGAAGGACTTGCTGTTGGTCGGGTTGCAGCTGGCCGATGGAGAGGTTTCAGACAGGCCATAACCTTCGCAAATCGGGCAGCCGGTTTTTTCAAGCCACAGCTTGGCCACCGCGCTGGTGACTGCCATGCCGCCGCCCAGAGACACTTTCAGATGCGACCAGTCCACCGTGTTGAAGTCGGGGTGATTAGCCAGGCCATTGAACAGGGTGTTAACCGCTGGAAAGCTGTTGATCTTGTGCTTGGCGAGCTCTTTGAGCACCGCCGGCAGATCGCGCGGGTTGGGGATCAGGATGTTCTTGCCGCCGGTGCGCATGCCCAGCATCATGTTCACGGTGAAGGCGAAGATGTGATACAGCGGCAAGGCGCACACGTACACCGGCTGCACGCCAGGCGCCATGCTGGCCATGGCCGGGCCGTTCCAGGCCTCGGACTGCAGCACGTTGGCGATCACATTGCGGTGCAGCAGCACTGCGCCTTTGGAGACCCCGGTGGTGCCGCCCGTGTACTGCAGGACAGCGACGTCATCTGGTTTGATGTCGGGCCGCTTGAGCGTGCCGCGCGTTCCCTGGGCCACTGCGTCGTTAAAGCGCACGGCTGTTGGCAAATTGAAGGCGGGCACCATCTTCTTGACGTTGCGAACGACGTAATTGACCAGCGCGCCCTTGAGCATGCCCAACTGGTCACCCATGGCGGCCAGCACCACGTGCTTGACCGGGGTGTTGGCGATGCACTGCTCCAGCGTGTTGGCAAAGTTTTCGATGATGACAATGGCCTTGGCGCCAGAGTCTTTCAGCTGATGCTCCAGCTCACGCGGCGTGTACAAGGGGTTGACGTTGACCACCACATAACCCGCACGCAAGATGGCCGCCACAGTGATCGGGTACTGCGGAACATTGGGCATCATGATGGCAACGCGGTCGCCCTTGGTCAGCCCCAGACCCTGCAAATAACAGGCAAAGGCCTGTGACAGGCTGTCGGTCTGGCCGAAAGTGACTTCCTTGCCCATGAAGCTGTAGGCCACTTTGTTGCCATTTTTGCGGAAGCTTTCTTCCATCAATGCAACAAGCGAGGGGTACTGCGATATATCAACATCGGCAGGCACGCCCGGTGGATACGCGTTCAGCCAGGGGCGGTCGACGGTTGATGCATTCATGCTTGTCTTCTCCAGATAACGATTGAATAACAGCCACGGATTTTCACGGCGCAACCCTCTGCGGGGTTATTGCGTTTTCCCTATGAAATCGACAAATCAGAAGGGTAAGCCCTCTAATATCAGTTCTTTTATGAGCGCGCCGGGCAAAAGCGACCTCATTCGATCGCCTTGCCCATGTCTTCAATCACTTTTTTGGCGTCGCCAAAAACCATCATGGTCTTGTCCATGTAGAACAACTCGTTGTCCAAGCCAGCATAACCCGCAGCCATGGAGCGCTTGTTGACGATGACCGTCTTGGCTTTGTAGGCCTCCAGAATCGGCATGCCGTAGATGGCACTGCCCTTGACGTGTGCAGCGGGGTTGACCACGTCGTTGGCACCCAGAATGATGGCGACATCAGCCTGGCCAAACTCTGCGTTGATGTCTTCCATTTCAAACACCTGGTCGTAAGGCACTTCGGCCTCAGCCAGCAGCACATTCATGTGTCCCGGCATGCGGCCCGCTACCGGATGGATGGCGTACTTCACGGTCACGCCTCTTTCGATGAGCTTTTGCGCCAGCTCCTTGACCGAATGCTGCGCGCGCGCAACCGCAAGACCATAACCCGGCACGATGATGACGGTTTCAGCGTTGCCCAGAATAAACGCAGCGTCGTCGGCCGAGCCGGATTTGACGGGGCGCTGCTCTTTCGCGCCAGCCACTGCTGTGCCCGCCTCGCCGCCAAAACCGCCCAGAATCACGTTGAAGAAGGAGCGGTTCATTGCCTTGCACATGATGTAAGACAGGATGGCGCCGGAGGAGCCGACCAGTGAGCCGGCCACGATCAACATCGCGTTGTTCAGCGAGAAACCGATGCCCGCCGCGGCCCAGCCCGAATAACTGTTGAGCATGGACACCACCACCGGCATGTCGGCTCCGCCGATCGGGATGATGATCAAAACACCCAGCACAAAGGACAAGGCAAGCATCGCAAAAAAGGCGGTCCAGTTGCCGGTGAACATGAACACCAGGCCAAAAGCCAGCGTGGCAATGCCCAGCGCCAGGTTGAGCATGTGCTGGCCAGCAAAGGTGACGGGCGCGCCCTGGAACAGGCGGAACTTGTATTTGCCGCTGAGCTTGCCGAAGGCAATGACCGAACCGCTGAAGGTGATCGCACCAATGGCCGCACCGAGGAAAAGCTCCAACCGGTTACCCGCTGGAATGGCAGAGGTACCCAATCCCGCGGCCACGATACCAAAGGCGTCAGGCTCTGCCATGGCCGCTACGGCAATAAACACCGCCGCGAGGCCGATCATGCTGTGCATGAAGGCCACCAGCTCTGGCATTTTGGTCATCTCGACCCGTTTGGCCATCAGCGTGCCTGCCGCGCCGCCCACCACCAATGCGCCCAGCACATAGACCATGCCAACAGCTTTGCCGCCTGAAATTTCGACAATCAGCGCGCCAGTGGTCACCACGGCAATCGCCATGCCGACCATGCCAAAGAGGTTGCCGCGAATCGACGTGGTGGGATGCGACAGGCCCTTGAGCGCCTGGATAAAACAGACCGAAGCCACCAGGTACAGCAGCGTGACGAGATTCATGCTCATTTCGCGGCTCCAGCATCAGCCACAGGCGCGGCTATTTTTTTTTCCTTCTTGCGGAACATCTCCAGCATGCGGCGTGTGACCAGAAACCCGCCGAACACGTTGACTGCAGCAAGCGCCACAGCGAGCACACCCATGGTTTTACCCAGCGGCGTGACGGTCAGCGCAGCGGCCAGCATGGCGCCCACGATAACGATGGCTGAAATCGCATTGGTCACCGCCATCAGCGGCGTGTGCAACGCCGGCGTGACGGTCCAAACCACGTGGTAACCCACGTAAATGGCCAACACAAAAATGATGAGGTTGATGATGGTGGGGGAAACTGCTTCCATGGTCTTCTTCTCCTGATGGGCCGGCACTGCCTGCGCCCTTGAAAATTGATTTCGGTGAATTCGCGAAAAACTTATTTGCGCTTGACTTCGCCGCCCTGCGTCATCAGGCAAGCGGCCACGATGTCGTCGGCCATGTCGATGTTGAGCGTGCCTTCCTTGCTGATGATCAGCTTGAGGAAGTCCAGCAGGTTACGCGCATACAGCGCGCTGGCATCTGCCGCAACCAGCGATGCCACATTGGTCTCGCCAATCAGGGTGACGCCGTGTTTGACCACGGTTTTGCCGGCCTCGGTCAGCGGGCAATTGCCGCCCTGCGGCGCGGCCAGGTCCACAATCACGCTGCCCGGCTTCATGGCCTTGACCATGTCTTCGGTGACCAGCACCGGCGCGGCGCGGCCAGGAATCAAGGCGGTGGTGATGACGATGTCGGCCTGGGCCACACGTTTGGCGACCTCGGCTTTTTGGCGCTCCAGCCAGCTTGGCGGCATGGGTTTGGCGTAACCGCCAACGCCGACAGCGGCTTCGCGCTCTTCGTCGGTCTCGTAAGCAACATCAATAAACTTGCCGCCCAGTGATTCAACCTGCTCTTTCACGCTGGGCCGTACATCGCTGGCTTCAATCACGGCGCCCAGTCGTTTGGCCGTGGCAATCGCCTGCAGGCCAGCCACACCAACACCCAGAATCACCACACGCGCAGCTTTAACCGTGCCCGCAGCCGTCATCAGCATCGGGAAGAAGCGCTGGTATTTTTCGGCGGCCATCATCACGGCCTTGTAGCCGGCAATGTTGGCCTGCGAGGACAACACGTCCATGCTTTGGGCCCGGCTGGTACGCGGCGCGGCTTCCAGTGCAAACGAGGTCAGCTGGGCGGACGCCAGGCGTTGCAGGCCGCTGGCATCAAAGGGGTTGAGCATGCCGACCAGCACACCACCGGATTTGGCAAGCCCGACCTCACTGTCCAGCGGGCAACGCACCTTGAGCACGATGTCTGCGGCGTAGGCACCGGCTGCATCGGTGATTTCAGCGCCGACGGCCATGTAGGCGTCATCGGGGACGCTGGCCGCCGTGCCAGCTCCGGACTGCACGCGAATCGTGTGGCCCTGGGCTTTGAGCTTTTTGGCGGTTTCGGGCGTGATGGCGACGCGTGTTTCGCCGTCCATGATTTCTGCGGGCACCCCAATCAGCATGGGTCTCTCCTCAATGCATTAGTCTTTTTGATGGGTCTACGTCCTCTGCGCCATCCGGGCGGGCAGATTTGTAGCTGTCGTGGAGCTTACATGAGAAATTTGGTAAATTTTGTCACCGCGCTCTATAGTTTGGCGTTGACAGCGCTGGGCTGGTCGCGCTCGCGGAGAAGCGCGTAAACCTACGGGATTACCCCATGCAAGCCGCGGCTTACTTGGCTGTCGGCATCACAAACTCTGCGCCCTTGCCAATGCTCTCGGGCCAACGCTGCATGATGGATTTTTGCTTGGTGTAAAAGCGCACGCCCTCTTCGCCGTAGGCGTGCATGTCACCAAAGAGGCTTTTTTTCCAGCCACCAAAACCGTGCCAGGCCATGGGGACCGGAATCGGCACGTTGATGCCGACCATACCGACCTGGATGCGGCGCGAAAATTCGCGCGCCACGTTGCCGTCGCGCGTGAAACAGCTCACGCCATTGCCAAACTCGTGGGCGTTGATGAGATTGACCGCTTCGGCAAAGTCCTTCACACGCACGCAGCCCAGCACCGGGCCAAAAATTTCTTCCTTGTAGATGCGCATGTCTGGCGTGACATGGTCAAACAGGGTTCCGCCCATCCAGAAGCCTTTTTCACAACCCCTACCGGCGTTGGCACCGGTGAAGCTGCGGCCATCCACCAGCAGCTTGGCGCCTTCTTTCACACCGGTGTCGATATAGCCGGTGATACGGCTGTGCGCGGCCGCGGTGACGATGGGGCCCATCTCGGCGTCCAGGTGGACGCCATCTTTGACGATCAAAGTTTTGGCGCGGGCCTGCAACATCGGGACCAACTTCTCCGCCACATCGCCAACCAGCACCGCCACCGAGATCGCCATGCAACGCTCGCCAGCGGATCCATAGCCGGCGCCAATCAGCGCGTCTACCGCCTGCTCCAGGTCCGCATCGGGCATGACCACCATGTGGTTTTTCGCGCCGCCCAGCGCCTGCACACGCTTGCCGTGATGGGCGCCGGTCTCGTAGATGTAGTTGGCAATCGGTGTGGAGCCAACAAAAGATATGGCTTTGACATCGGGGTGAACCAGCAAGGCATCCACCGCTTCTTTATCCCCCTGTACGACGTTGAAGACGCCATCGGGCAAGCCCGCCTGCTTGAGCAACTCGGCCATGAACAGGCTGGCACTGGGGTCAATCGGGCTGGGTTTGAGCACAAAGCAGTTACCTGCGGCAATGGCCACCGGGAACATCCACATCGGCACCATCACCGGAAAGTTAAACGGAGTGATGCCGGCCACCACGCCCAGCGGCTGGCGCAGTGTCCAGTTGTCAATACCCGTACTCACCTGGTCGGTGAAATCGCCTTTGAGCAATTGCGGGATGCCGCAGGAAAACTCAACGATGTCGATGCCGCGCGCCACTTCGCCCTGGGCGTCGGTGAACACTTTGCCGTGCTCGGCCGTGATCATGTGCGCAAGCTTGTCTTTGTTGGCGTTGAGCAGCTCCAGAAACTTGAACAACACCCGCGCACGGCGGATGGGCGGCGTGTCGGCCCAGGCCGGAAAAGCGGCTTGCGCCGCGGCGACCGCGACATCGACATCGGCCGCGTTGGCCAAAGCAACGCGGCCTGTAACGGCGCCAGTGGCCGGGTTGAAAACATCTTGCGCGCGGCCTGAGCTTCCAGGCATGGCGCGGCCTTCGACGTGGTGACCAATCAATGCGGGGGATGACGACATGGGGCAGTCCTTTGGAGCAGGTGAGTTGCAGCGGTGCAGACAGGCTGTCTGGTTGCTGCCAGTCTATGGCTCCACGGCCGATTTGATAATCCCCCTGTTTGTGATTACATTGTTCAATATGTTGAACAATCGCCCCGCCTATGTCCTCCGACCAGCTTTCTCCGCTCATCGCTGACCTGCACCTGCTGACGGTGCTGGCCGCTACCCGCAGCTTTACCGAAGCTGCGCGCCGACTCGGCGTTTCCAAGGCGTCGGCCAGCATGCGCATCACTGAGCTGGAGCGCTCGGCCGGTGTTGCGCTGGTGCGGCGCACCACCCGCTCGGTGGGGTTGACCGAAGCCGGCCAGCAAATGGTCAATGAAATGCAGCCCGCCTTCGCCCGCATCAGCGAAAGCTACACCGGAGCGCGGGACTTGGTCGGCACCCCACGCGGGTTGATACGTGTGACAGCGCCGGTGGCTTTGGGCCGGCAACATTTGGCGCCCTGCGTCGCGAGCTTTCTGCAGCAGTTTCCGGAGATTCAGATCGAGCTGGAGCTGACCGACCGTTTTGTGAACCTGGCCAACGAAGGCTTTGACCTGGCCGTACGCCACACCAGCACACCGCCTGAAACCCATGTGGCCTGGACGCTGTGCGAAACCCGCTCCGTGCTGCTCGCCAGCCCCCAGTACCTGAAGCAGCGCGGCGTGCCGACCCACCCGTCTGAGCTGACTTCGCATGACTGCCTGCTTTACCTCGGCAGCCACGCGGGCAACTGGACCTTTGCCCGCAACACCAAACGCAAAACCGCTGAGCGCGTGGGGGTGAACATCAGCGGCTCCCTGAGGGCCAACAACAGTGAAGTCTTGCGGGACGCGCTGCTTGCCGGCCTGGGCATCGGCTTGCTACCGGATTTCAGCCTTTACGGCAGCGGACATGACAAAAAACAGCCCTCGTTGATACGCGTCTTGCCCGACTGGCAGGTGCAGGGCTTTTTTGGCGAGCGGATTTACGCGCTTCGGCCCTGGTCTGCGCAAGTGCCCAAGGCCGTACAGTGCTTGGTTAAACATCTGCGCGACAGTTTCGCCCAAGGCTTTGCTGTGCAATCTGAGTAACAAGGACAATCCGGGCATGAACACACGATGGAAACCCAGCGTTACCGTAGCCGCCATCATTGAGCGTGATGGCAAATTCTTGCTGGTGGAAGAGCACACCCAGGAAGGCTTGCGGCTGAACAACCCGGCCGGCCACCTGGATCCGGGGGAAAGCCCGTTGCAGGCCTGCGCGCGCGAAACACTGGAAGAAACCGCCTTTCATTTCACGCCCACTGCGCTGGTCGGTATCTATCTGTCGCGCTTCGAGCGTGCCGTGCCCGGGGAAGAATCGTCAGACATCACCTATCTGCGTTTTGCATTTCGTGGCGAGCTGGGCGAACACGTCGCCGGGCAAGCGCTGGATGAGGGCATTGTGCGCACCCTGTGGCTGACACCGGACGAGATCAGAGCATGTACTCACTTGCACCGCAGCCCCCTGCTGGTGAAGTGCATGGAAGACCATCTGGCCGGCAAAGCCTACCCACTGGATCTGGTCACAACCGACACCAGCGTGTATGGCGCAAGCCCGTAGCATGGCACCAGCAGCGCCTGCAACCTAAAATGCTGCAATGCACAAGCAACGAATAGTTGTCGGTTTAAGCGGAGGCGTGGACTCCGCGGTGACCGCGCACCTGCTCAAACAGCAGGGACATGAGGTCATCGGTATCTTCATGAAAAACTGGGAAGATGACGACAGCAGCGACGACGCCAGCCCATACTGCTCGGCGAACATCGACTTCGTGGACGCCGCCGCCGTTGCCGACGTGATCGGCATTGAAATCGAGCACGTCAACTTTGCCGCCGATTACAAGGACCGCGTGTTTGCCGAATTTCTGCGCGAGTACCAAGCGGGCCGCACGCCGAACCCGGACATCTTGTGCAACGCCGAGATCAAGTTCAAGGCCTTTCTCGACCACGCGATGCGGCTGGGTGCAGAAAAAATTGCGACTGGTCACTATGCCCGTGTGCGACTGAACCAGGCCACCGGCCTGCACGAATTGCTCAAAGGCCTGGACCCGGCCAAGGACCAAAGTTATTTTTTGCACCGGCTGAACCAGGCGCAGCTTTCCAAAACGCTGTTCCCGGTCGGCGAACTTCACAAAACCGAGGTACGCCGCATTGCCGACGAGATCGGCCTGCCGAATGCAAAAAAGAAGGACTCCACAGGCATCTGCTTTATTGGCGAGCGGCCTTTTCGCGAGTTTTTGAACCGCTACATCGCCAAGGCACCGGGGCCAATCAAAAACGACAAGGGCCGCGTGATCGGCGAACATGTGGGCCTGAGTTTTTACACCCTGGGCCAGCGCCAGGGCCTGGGCATTGGCGGCGTGAAAGCGCGCGGCGCCGAGCTCAAGGCCGTGCAGGCACTGGGTCAGCGTGGCGTGGGTGAGCACGAACCCTGGTTTGTGGCGCGCAAGGACATGGACAGCAACACCCTGTGGGCCGTGCAAGGCCACGACCACCCCTGGCTGCAATCGACCGTGCTGCAGGCGCAGGACTGTAGCTGGGTCGCAGGCGTGCCGCCCGCAGCGGGCATGTTGGCCGCCAAAACGCGTTATCGGCAGGCGGATGCGCCCTGCGAATTTCGCGCTGCCACCGACGCGGGCTGCGAGTTGGCGTTTTCTACCCCTCAATGGGCGGTGACGCCCGGCCAGTCTGCGGTTCTGTACGACGGCGACGTGTGTCTTGGCGGCGGCGTGATTGCCTCCAGCAATACGCCCTCACTGTCCTGACGTGCAGGGGCAGTCCGGCTAAAGCGCCGTCTCCAGATAGGTATAGATGTAGTTGGAGCCGCCGTTGACGTTGCCCAGCAAGCGCGAGGAGCCGAAAATTCCGGACCGGTGCGACACTCCCACTCCGAGGTAGGTGTTTTTCAATGCCCGGTTGCCAATCAGGTCACCCACGCTGAAGTCAATGCTCGGGTCCAGATAGTTGAGCAAGCGCGATGTCTGCCGGCCGCGCGCAGCCTGGCTGCTGGACTCCATGTACGGAACCCGTTGGGCCATGGACACACCCACACCCAGGCCCAGCCGTGTGTTGACCCGGTGACTCCACGGAAAGCCGTAGTAATAGGCTTTCATCATCGCGTTGAATTCAATGCCATTGGGCGCTAGCCCCCGGTCGTCATGCTGCAACACGCCAAGGTAGCCGACAAAATCAAGCGGCCAGTCCTTGAACTTCTCGATGAAAGGCTTGCCAATCTGAACGCCCGCAATACGGGTGGAATTGGTCTTGGCCGTTGCCGTGCAGCGCAGCGTGGCGATCTTGATCAGGTGGCAGCCATCAGCAGACGATTTGCCGTACATGGCTTTCACATAAAGCGGTGTGCTCTCTTCAGCCCAGCTGCGTTTGTGGGTGCCGAAATCGTAAGCTGCACCAATGAACACGGCGGTTTGTCCGGACTTGCGCACGATGGGACTGTCCTGCACCTTCCCGGCCAGCATGGTACGGGACACGCCGGCCAGCAGTCGCCAGCCTTCGCTCAATTCATACGTGCCAAAAAGTCCCAGGGTCGTGTTGATGCCGCTGCCGGGCGCATAGGCCGGCCGCGTAGCCGTGGCTTCGCCCGGCCGCACACCATAGTAATAGTTGTTCAGTTTGGCGTCGCGCGCAGCCAGCGTCACGCTGGGGCGCAGGGTGAGCGCGCCGGAGCGCCAGTCATAGCCGTAGGACAGCCGCAGCTCTGTGCCGCGTGACAGGCCGCCTATGTCGTGCGCCAGCTCCGCACCCAGGGTGCCCCAGGGTTGGCGGTAGCGATAAGACACGCCCGCATCCAGCCCGGCGCCACGCTCGGCCATGCCGGCCAGGCTGGGAGGAATGCGGTCGTCTGGAAAACCTTCGAAGCGCTGCTCGACAAAGAGATCCACGCGCTGGGATTCGGACTTGAAGACTTTGAGGCCGGCGCGGCTGCCGTGCAGAAAAACCCGCTCGCCTTCGTAGAGGTATAACGGCAGCAAGTCATAACGCGTGCCGCCGCCCGCATAGGGTGACTGCTCCGAGCGGACGGCAAAACCAAGGCCTGCGCTGCCAGCCGTGTCGAGCAAATCACTGAGAGGGTCGGTGTTGGCATGCACGGGCGCCAGGCCGGTCAGGGCGAGGACGGCGGCACCCAGCAGCGCCCATTTTTTGTCGAACGTGTGGCTCATATGTGTGGCTTTGTTAGAGGGCAAAAAAGCATCGTAGCCAGCAAACCGACCCCGTCATCGTCGGCGAGAGCGAATACGGAAACCGCCTACAGCCGATCAGGACGCTGGTTGACAAAACCGTTGCGGGGATGAGTCGCTCAGTGCCAATCTTTAAAACCCCGCCGCAAGGAGCTGGCTGCGGGTGGGCAAGCCCTCGCTGTCACCCAGCACCTGCACGGCACAAGCTCCGACCCATGTGGCGCGGCGCACGGCTTGCGGGACGGTGCGCCCATCGAGCAAGCCACTGATCAAACCCGCGGCGAAGCCGTCACCCGCGCCAACGGTATCGACAACCGTGGCGACGGGAAAGGCGTCCACCCGTCCGCATCCATCTTCGCCATCAAAGTAAGCGCCTTGTGCGCCCAGCTTGACCACCACCAGCTTCGCGCCTCGCTGGCGATAAAAGCGGGCGATGTTTTCAGGCGTTTGCTCTCCCGTGAGCAGCCGGCCCTCTTCCATGCCCGGCAACACCCAGTCCGCCTTGCCCGCGAGCTCGTTGATGGACTCGCGCATCACCTGTGTATTCGCCCAAAGCGTGGGGCGCAGATTGGGGTCAAAGGACACTGTTCTTCCGGCGTTTCGCATCGTGTCCATGGTCTGGCGCGCGGCCTGCAGGGTGCCCGGCGAGATGGCGGCAAACACGCCGGTGGCATGCAAATGGCGCGCGGACAGCAGCCAGGCAGGGTCAATGTCATCGGTCCCCATGTGACTCGCCGCGGAACCCTTGCGGTGGTATTCAACGGGTGGATCGCTGCCGTCTGTGACCTTGCCCTTGAACATGAACCCGGTTTTATTGTCCGCATCGCAGCGCACATGGGAGCAGTCAATGCCTTCTTCAGACATGGCGGCGAGCAGGTAGCGACCCATGGTGTCGGCGCCGAGCCGACTGGCCCATCCCACCTTCAGCCCGAGGCGCGCCAAACCAATGGCGACATTGGTTTCAGCACCCGCGGTGCGGCGTGAAAAGGTTTCGGAATGCTCAAGCGGGCCGGGACGGTCGGCCACAAGCAGCATCATGGCTTCACCAAAAGTAACAACGTCCAGCTTGTCGGTCATGCCTGATTCTTGTTCGCTGCAAGGGTCAGTCATAAACCCCTGAGATGAAGCCCGACCCTATCGATCAAAACGGAATGTCGTCATCCATATCGTCAAAGCCACTGGCGGCTTTGGTGGCAGC
>JBKJIV010000010.1:0-9750 GCA_046598365.1 Polaromonas sp.
TTGAGGAATTCGTCGCGACGCATGGTTTTGTCTCCTGATGGGTTGATAACAACTGTATGTTGCTTTCCCAGCCTGTCAATCCGCTGTCTCAAAACACTAGGGAAAGTGCTAGGCTAGGGCCAGTTCACACTATTGATGCAAGATGCATACATAGCGTGAACAGGCCCTAGCACATGAAATTGCTTTTAGTGGAAGACGACCCGTCGATGCAAACGGCACTGCGGCGCGCACTGCAAAGCCGTGGCATGGACGTGCACACTTGCGCCGACGGCCGCGCCGCGCTGGGTCGCTGGCAGCAGGTGGCACCCGACCTTGTGCTGCTGGACCTGACGCTGCCGGGACTGGATGGCCTGCAGGTACTGGAGCAGGCGCGCCGTGCGGGGCTGACGACGCCCGTGCTTATCCTGACAGCCCGCGGCACAGTGGGCGACCGCATCATCGGGTTGAACGCCGGTGCTGACGACTACCTGCCCAAACCCTTTGATCTGGACGAACTGGAAGCGCGGTTGCGCGCATTGCATAGACGCCGCGCCGATCCAGACACCGAAACCACCTCGAGCCCACTACAGCTGGGCGAACTACGCTATGAAAAGCAAAGCGGCGCAATCTACCATCACGACAAGGTCATGGAGCTGACCCCACGCGAGGCCGCCTTGCTGCATGCCCTGATGGCCCGGCCGGGACACGCTGTCTCCAAGGAACAGCTGTTCGAATTGGTGTTTCCCGGCGAGCTGGACGTGCAGTACGAAGCGGTGGAGGTCGTTGTTTACCGGCTGCGCAAAAAGCTGGCGGATACGGGCGTGACGCTGATGACTCTGCGGGGTCTGGGCTATTTGCTCAAGGCATCATGACACCGCCATGAGCGATTCACCGTCACCACTAACGAAAAACGAATCGAAAAGCGTGAGAAGCATCTCGCTGCGCAGGTATCTGCTTCTTGGCATTCTTTTGCCCGTCGGCGTTTTTGTGATCATCAACACGGTAGGCCTGTACCGGCAGGCACTGGAGGCTATCAACACCGCCTATGACCGCACCCTGCTGGCTTCGGCAAAATCAATCGGCGAGCAACTCGATGTCGTGGGCTTTGAAGACGGTGCAGTGCTGCGCGCGACGGTACCCTACTCCGCCCTGGAGGCATTTGAGGCCGACACGCAAAGCCGGATGTTTTACCGTGTGTCCAGCCGCAGCGGGACACTCGTCTCCGGCTTTGACGAGCTGCCGTTCTGGCGGGGGAAAATTCCGGACCGTGGTGCGTATGCGGCACTGGTGGATTTCTACGACGACAACTTCAGGGGCGACCCGGTTCGTGTGGCTGTTTTGTTGCAACCCGTGGTCAGTCAGACCGGGCGCGGCATGGCAGTCGTGCAGGTAGCGGAAACACTGGAGCTCAGGCAAACCCTCACGCGCAAAATTCTCTTTGACACACTGTGGCGACAGGCCATTTTGGTTGCGGTGATTGCGCTGGTGGCGGTGGTGGTCGTGCAGCGCGCAACGCGTCCGGTACGGCGTATCAGCAGCGAATTGCAGGCCCGCCCCGAAGGCGACCTCACTCCGATTGCCGCGTCGCATGCCCCCCGCGAGCTGCTACCGCTGGTGGACGCCACCAACCAGGTGATGACCCGCCTGCAGCACCTGCTGGACAATCAGAAGCGATTTGTACGCGACACCGCACACCAGTTGCGCACGCCACTTGCCGTTCTCAAGACCCAGGTCCAGTCCGCCCTGCGGGGCGACGTGGAGTCCCGGCAAGCCCTGCTTGAAATCAATGACACTGTGGATCGCGCCACCCTGCTTGCCAACCAGATGTTGTCCCTGGCCAAGGTAGAGCAATTGCGTCAACAGGCTGACACCGCAGCCAACGACCTGTCTGAACTGGTTCGATCTGTGGCACTGGAACTGTCTCCACTGATCGCGGCGAAAGACCTCGACTTTGACATCACCACCCAAGCCGCGCCGGTGCGCTCGCATGAGTGGATGCTGCGCGAGCTGGCGCGAAATCTATTACACAACGCCATCAAACACTCGCCGCTTAACGGCGCCCTTTCGGTTCGTGTGGTCACCGACGCCACATCGGTCGCGCTGACCATTGCCGACAATGGTCCGGGCGTGACGGCTGAACTGCAAACCAGGTTGTTTCAGCCCTTCTCGGCAGGAGATCAGCACAGCGGTTCTGGTCTGGGCCTGGCGATCTGCAGGGAAATTACGCAGGCATTGGGGGGAAGTATCTCCCTGGAAAACCGCGAAGACCATGGGCGTATTGCGGGGCTGGACGCAACGGTTCGACTGCCGCTGGTTCAAAATGGGGTTTAACGGAAGGCAAGTAAAAAATGCGTCTTGACAAGTGGCTGTGGGGTTTGGAAAACGCGCAGGCCGGCGTAGCCAAGACCGCGTTTTCCAAACAATGCGGCCCACGGGAGTTGATGCATGCGACTTGACAAGTGGCTGTGGGCCGCGCGTTTCTACAAAACCCGATCGCTGGCCAGCGAGGAAATTGCCAAGAGCCGGGTTCGAGTGAATGGTCTGGAGGCCAAACCAGCGCGCGACATCAAGGCTGGCGACACCTTGCAAATGCGACAAGGGCCATCCATCCGCACTGTCGTGGTCCTCGCCTTGAGTCAGCAGCGCGGCGCTGCGCCAGTAGCACAACAGCTTTACGAAGAAACGCCGGACAGCGTGCGCCAGCGCGAGGTGGCTGCTGAGCAACGCCGCCTGAATCCCGAGCCAGCTGGCAGCATGGAACACGGCCGACCTACCAAGCGCAACCGGCGCGACATCGACAAAGCCTGGGGCGACCGATGGAGTGCATCGCTTGACCCGTGAGTTGACGAGCCCAACGAGCGCCCCGAACCTTTAACCGCAACGCGCCCGGATGATGACGCCAGCGGCGTCCAGGTCCAGATTGAGCCGCTGGGCATTGAATTCCATGGTTACCATCTGTCCGGGCCGCAGCACCCGAGCCATGTAGGAGCCCGAGCGCTGCCGCGCCTGCTCCACCAGACTCGCCGCGGGTTGCTTGCCCAAAGCAAACTGGGCACCTTGCGCATTGCAGACGCCAGTTGGCGGTCCGGCAGGAACGGTTCCGGGGGTCGCTCCGACCGGGGGGCTCGGGGTAGCGCAACCGAACAAAGCCAGCAAGGACAAAGCACTCAGAGTGAGTTTTATAGACATGGGGGTTTTTGGCATTCTGTACCTGTTAAACGCTCACCATAACGCGGCCGCGCCGTAAGCGCCCGCGTTTTTACGACTGGTTGCGATCAATCCATCCGCGCACGGGACGAGCCAGACGTGCGAAGAGGCATTCGCCTTGCAGGCACAAAAAAGCCGCCCGAAGGCGGCTTTTTGTATTGGCGGAAACGAAGGGATTCGAACCCTTGATGAGGCTCTACACCCCATACTCCCTTAGCAGGGGAGCACCTTCGGCCACTCGGTCACGTTTCCTGTTATCTGGCTGAGCGCGAATTATCTCACGTCTTGCCCACTTGTCTAGGCGGCGTTGGGCTGATCCAGGTCAAAGGCCTTGTGCAGGGCACGCACGGCCAGTTCCATGTACTTTTCATCGATAACGACGGACGTCTTGATTTCGCTGGTGGAGATCATCTGGATGTTGATGCCCTCTTCGCTCAGGCAGCGGAACATTTTGGCGGCAATACCAACGTGGCTGCGCATACCGATGCCGACAATGCTGACCTTGCAGATTTTGGCGTCGCCGGTGATTTCCTGCGCGCCCAGCTTGGGCAACACCTGCGCCTTGAGCAGGTCGATGGCCCGCGCGTAGTCGTTGCGGTGCACGGTGAAGCTGAAGTCGGTTTTGCCATCTTTGCTGATGTTCTGGATGATCACATCGACTTCGATGTTGGCATCCGCCACAGCACCGAGGATCTGGTATGCAATACCCGGGGTGTCTGGCACGCCGAGGATGGAGATTTTGGCTTCGTCGCGGTTGAATGCGATGCCCGATACGATGGCTTGTTCCATTTGTTCGTCTTCCTCAAAACTGATCAGGGTGCCAGACTTGGCCTCTTCTTCGATGTTGATGTCCCACGGCGTGAAGCTGGACAGCACGCGCAGGGGCACTTTGTACTTTCCCGCAAATTCAACCGAGCGGATTTGCAGCACTTTGGAGCCCATGGAGGCCATCTCCAGCATCTCTTCAAAGCTCACGGTGTGCAGGCGGCGCGCCTCGGGCACCACGCGCGGGTCGGTGGTGTAAACGCCGTCTACGTCGGTGTAGATCAGGCACTCATGCGCCTTCAATGCCGCCGCAACCGCCACAGCCGATGTGTCAGAACCACCGCGGCCCAAGGTGGTGACATTGCCAGCGTCGTCAACGCCCTGAAAGCCGGTGATGATGACAACCCGGCCTGCGTCCAGGTCGGCCCGCACGCGCTTGTCGTCAATCGACTCGATGCGGGCTTTGGTGTAGGCGCTGTTGGTTTTGATGGTGACTTGCCAGCCGGCATAACTGACGGCCTGCATGCCCTCGGCCTGCAATGCAATGGCCAGCAGTGCGCTGGAAGCCTGCTCGCCGGTGGCGGCCAAGGCATCCAGCTCGCGGTGGTAGCTGTCGGTAGCACTGGAGGGCGCCAGTTCTTTGGCCAGACCCAGCAAGCGGTTGGTCTCGCCACTCATGGCGCTGGGAACGACCACCATCTGGTGGCCGGCGCGCGCCCACTTGGCAACGCGCTTGGCGACATTGGCAATGCGCTCTGTCGAGCCCATCGAGGTGCCGCCGTATTTATGAACGATCAATGCCATTGCAGAGGGTCAATCAGGAGTTTGTAGGGACTTGCGTTTTTTGGCAGCGGCACAACTCATGGGCCGCAGCAAAGCCTTCAATTATAGCCAGCCGACCCCGGCCGGCCGACTGTCAGCCAGCGTAATGCAGGTGCGCGCCCAGGCGGGTGACATGACCTAGCGCCACCTTGATGTGAATCTGGTGGCCTCGCGTGGTGCAGGCTGCAACCTGACTCAGCAGTTGCTCCAGCTGCGCAGCGCTGGGCGTGGCCGACTGTTGTTGGAGCCAGTGGCGCAGTACGTTGGCCTGGCGCGGCTGGGACAAAACCTGCAAGGCGCTGATGGCTGGCGGCGAGCCCACTGCAAGCAAATCCTGCGCGGCGATTTCCAGCAACAAGCCCTGTGCCTGCGCTGCATGCCGGGCGCTGCGGGCAAAGGTTTCGCGAAACTGGGGAAAGGCCGCCTCCAGTGGCGGTAAAAGCCGCGCGCGAATACGGTTGCGGGTGTACTGCTCGTCGGTATTGGTCGGGTCCTCGACCCACGCTACGCCGCGCTGCGCCAGCCAGGCCCGCAACTGGGCGCCAGGCACCGCCAGCAGCGGCCGGTGGTATGTGATGCCGTCCCGCTGCCAGCGCGCGGGCATGGCGGCCAGCCCCGGCAGACCGGAGCCGCGTGACAGGGCCAGCAACACAGTTTCGACCTGGTCATCGGCGTGCTGGGCGATGGCTATGTCTTTGATCGCAACACCTTCCAACTTTTGCTGGGCAAACTCGCGAAAAGCTTCATAACGCGATTGACGGGCGGCATCTTCCGGGCTTTCACCGGCAGCGTGGCGGGCATCGACGCGCCGCACGGAGAGCGGCACCGCAAGCTGCAGGCACAGATTAGCGCAATGACGCTCAAAGTCGTCAGCTGCCGCCTGCAAGCCGTGGTGGATGTGGATGGCGCTGACCTGCCCTGGCCATTTGTCGGCGCAGGCAACAAGCAAGGCGGTAGAGTCGGCGCCACCGCTGAGTGCAACAGCCAGCGGCAAACCGGGTGAAAAGGAAGCCAGCGCCTCAGGCAGGCTGGCCATCAGTGCGCTGCACTTTCGGGCGCGGCGCCAAGCTTATTTGCCAGCGTCGGCTTTGGTGTCGGTGTAGCGGCCATAACTTTGCAGGCGCTCGTAGCGGCGGTCCAGCAACTCTTTCACCTTCATGTCGCTGACCTGGCGGAAGGCGTCGTTGAGGGCGCGTTTCAGGAAAGCGGCCATCTGCTTGTGGTCGCGGTGCGCGCCGCCCACCGGCTCGTTAACGATTTTGTCGATAACACCCAGCGCCTTCAACCGGTGCGCCGTGATGCCCAGAGCATCTGCCGCTTCTTCGGCCTTCTCGGACGTTTTCCAGAGGATGGAGGCGCAGCCCTCGGGACTGATGACCGAGTAAATGGAGTACTGCAACATGACAACCTGGTCAGCCACGGAAATGGCCAGTGCGCCACCGGAGCCGCCCTCACCGATGATGGTGGTGATGATCGGCACTTCGAGTTGGGCCATCTCGAAAATGTTGCGGCCAATAGCCTCGGACTGGCCGCGCTCTTCGGCATCAATGCCGGGGTACGCGCCTGGTGTATCAACAAAAGTAAACACCGGCAGCTTGAACTTCTCTGCGGTTTTCATGAGGCGCAGCGCTTTGCGATAACCCTCGGGCTTGCTCATGCCGAAGTTGCGTAGGCCCCGTTCTTTGGTGTCGCGCCCTTTCTGGTGGCCCAGCACCATGCAGGCGGTGCCGTTGAAGCGGGCCAAGCCGCCGACGATGCTCAAGTCATCGGAAAAATGCCGGTCGCCATGCAGTTCGACAAAGTCGGTGAACAGCTCGTTGACATAGTCCAGCGTGTATGGGCGCTCGGGGTGGCGCGCAATCTTGGTGATCTGCCAGGGGTTCAGATCACTGTAGATGTCCTTGGTGAGCTGCTGGCTTTTTTTGGCGAGCTGGTCGATTTCCTCAGAAATATCGACGGCCGACTCGGTTTGCACGTAGCGCAATTCTTCAATTTTTCCTTCAAGCTCCGCAATCGGTTGCTCAAAATCGAGGAAGGTCTTTTTCGCCATCTGCTGCTCCTCAAGCTTTAATTAATTCTGCTCAGCACCCAACACAGGCAAAGGGTCCAGAGACCGCCAAATATACCAAGTTGCAACGCTGCAATACGGCGCCCAGGCGGCGGCTACCTCGCGTGCATCGCTGCGACTGACCGATTCACCTGAAAAATAATTTTTGCTGATGCCGTTGATCAGACCCACATCGTCCAGTGGCAGCACGTTGGGGCGCCTGAGATAAAAAATCAAAAACATCTCGGCGGTCCAGCGCCCAATGCCGCGAATGGCGATCAGCTCGGCAATGATGGCTTCATCTTCCATCGCCTGCCAGTCTTTAACGTGGACCGTGCCAGCGTCGAAGTGAATGGCAAGATCCACCAGGTACTCGACCTTGCGCGCGCTCAGCCCGGCAGCACGCATATCGTCGACCTTGAGCTTGAGCACGCTGCCCGGCGCCATTTTGCGCGGCAGCGCGGCAAAGCGGTGCCATACAGTTTGCGCCGCCTTGACAGAAATTTGCTGCCCCACAATGCTTCGCGCCAACGTGCTGAAGGCATCACCCCGCGACTGCAAGCAGGCATCGCCAAACTGCGGGATCAAGCGCTTCATGACTCGATCTTTTTTGGCCAGGTGTTTGCATGCCTCCCCCCAATACTCGGGCACGCTGGTGACGACCGGCTCGACGTCGCGCTTCAAGACCGCACTTCCCATGTCGTACCTGTGGGGGAATCCTTGAGCACAATGCCCTTGGTCAGCAAGTCCTGGCGAATGCGGTCTGCGGCGGCAAAATCTCTCGCCTGTTTGGCGCTGGCACGCTGCGCAATCAGCGTCTGGATAGCCGCATCGTCCAGTACCGCACCAGCCTGCAAAAAGGCTCCCGGCTCGCCCTGCAACAGTCCCAGGCAAGCGCCCAGGCTTTTAAGCAAGCCAGCCATGTCGGCAGACTGGGTCTTGTTGATCTCACCCGCCAGATCAAACAGGACGGCCACCGCCTCGGGCGTGCCAAAGTCTTCGTCCATCGCGGCCTTGAAGCGGGCCGCAAACGGGTTGCTCCAGTCAATGGGCGTCGAGGACATCGAAGGTCCTGTTGGCACCAGGTCCAGCGCGGTATACAGGCGCTTGAGCGAAGCTCTGGCATCGTCCAGATGCACGTCGCTGTAATTCAGGGCGCTGCGGTAATGAGCGCGAACCAGGAAGAAGCGGACGGTTTCAGCGTCGTACTTGGCCAGCACTTCCTGTATCGTGAAAAAATTGCCCAGACTTTTGGACATCTTCTCGTTGTCGACCCGCACAAAACCGTTGTGCACCCAATACCGCGCCAGCGGTTTGCCGTTGGCTGCCTCGCTTTGGGCGATTTCGTTCTCGTGGTGGGGAAACTGAAGATCGGCCCCGCCGCCATGGATGTCAAACGTCTGACCCAAGGTCTGGCAGCTCATGGCCGAGCACTCGATGTGCCAGCCAGGCCGACCCTTGCCGTAATTGCTTGCCCACTGGGCGTCGTCGGGCTCGCTGGCTTTGGCGGCTTTCCACAAAACGAAATCGAGCGGATCTTCCTTGCCGTCCTGCACCGCCACACGCTCACCTGCGCGCAGTTCGTCCAGCGACTTGCCGGACAGTTTGCCGTAGCCCACAAACTTGCGTACGGCGTAGTTCACGTCGCCACTGCTGGCGCGGTAAGCCAGGCCTTTTTGCTCCAGCGTGGCTATCACGTCCAGCATTTGCGGTACATATTCCGTAGCGCGCGGCTCAAGCGTAGGCGGCTCGATGCCAAGTGCGCCAATGTCCCGGTTCATGGCGGCAATCATCTCGTCAGTCAGAGCCCGGATGCTGATGCCGCGCTCGACAGCGCGCTTGATGATCTTGTCGTCAATGTCGGTGATGTTGCGCACGTAGGTGACCTTGTAGCCGCTGACCTTGAGCCAGCGCTGCACCACATCGAAGGCCATCATCATGCGGGCGTGGCCGATGTGGCACAGGTCATAAATGGTCATGCCGCACACATACATGCCGACCTGACCCGGCACCAAAGGCGAAAAATCTTCCACTGCACGCGAGAGCGTGTTGTAAATACGAAGGCTCATGAAATGTCTGGATGGTCAGTCTGGCGGGAATCGCCGAGACGGGATGGGGTCACTGAAAAGGGGGCAAGTCATCGCAATACATCAGCAAAAGGAAAAAGCTGCCCCTCAAAGTGAATGCACAGGAATACGGGCTGTGAAGGAATGAAACCAGAGCCACTCAACCCCGTCGCAAAGACCCTCAGGTACCGCATGCCAAACCGATACGCTCAGATACAATCGCCCAGTATAGCCAGCTCCCCCGCCGGTTCCATTTTTGCATGTCACGGTTCATTCCGGCCATCCCACGCGTCCCAGAGGATATATGCCCCACACAGTCACCCTTTTCAGCAAGCCTGTGCCTTGCGCCCTGCGCTGGCTGGCGCTCTCAGCGGCGCTGTTCTTCAGGGCGGCACATGCCGACGAATACACCGACGTGAACGATCTTGCCCGCGCTGGCAAATTGCCCGAAGCGCTGGCCAAGGCAGAGCAGTACCTGGCCGGCAAACCGCGTGACCCGCAAATGCGATTTATCAAGGGCGTGATTCAAACCGAAGCGGGCAAACCGGCAGACGCAATCACCACCTTCACCAAGATCACCCAGGACTACCCGGAGCTACCGGAGCCCTACAACAATCTGGCCGTGCTCTACGCCAGCCAGAACCAGTTTGACAAGGCACGCGCTTCCCTTGAAATGGCGATACGCACCAACCCCAGCTATGCCACGGCCCATGAAAATCTGGGCGACGTGTACGCCCGGTTGGCCAGCCAGGCCTACAGCAAGGCCTTGCAGCTCGATGGCACCAACGCAGCTGTGCCACCCAAGCTGGCCTTGATCCGCACACTTTTCAGCACCGAAGGCACAGGCCAGAAGCGGACGCCGGG
>JBKJIV010000055.1:0-7084 GCA_046598365.1 Polaromonas sp.
CGTGGATCAGCTTGATGTTGATGCCCAGCGCACCGGCCATGTCGCGGTTGGATGCGCCGGCGCGGATTTTCATACCCAGGCGGGTTTTGGAGATAAGCAGGTACAGTCCCAGCGCCAGAGCGATACACACACCCGACATGAAGAGGCGGTAGACCGGATACGACAGGTTGTCGGTCAGCGGGATGGACGCGCTGAGCAGTTCGGGGATGGTCACGCCATGCACGTCGTCGCCCCAGACGATGGAGCGCAGTTCTTCAAAGATGTAGATCAGGCCAAAAGTCAGCAAGACCTGATCGAGATGGTCACGGTGGTAGAAGTGGCGAAACAACAGCCACTCCAGCGCCAACCCGAAAATGGCCGACAGCACGGCGCCGCCGAAGATGGCCAGCGTGAGGCTGCCAAAATACGCACTGAGCGACCAGGCCAGGTAAGCGCCCAACATGTAGAAGCTGCCGTGCGCAAGATTGACCACGCCCATGATGCCGAAGATCAGCGTCAGCCCGGCGGCCAGCATGAACAGCAGCAGGCCGTACTGCACGCTGTTGAGCAACTGAATCAGGAAGTTGGCCAAATCCATCGGTTCAGGCCTGACGGCGGGTGAATAACAGCAAACCGCCCATGAGCGTAAAAAGTCCTCCCGAAACGCGGTTGAACCAGCGCACCGCGCGGCTGGAGCGCAGCAATGGCGCCATGCGCGACACGCCGAGTGCGCAGCCGCTCAGCACGGTGAACTCGAACGCCATGAAGGTTAATGCGAGGATGGCGAACTGCGGAACAAATGGCGCTGCCGGGTTGAGGAATTGGGGCAAGAAGGCCGCAAAGAACAGCAGCGCCTTGGGATTGCTGGCACCAACCAGGAAACCCCGCAGAAAAAACGAACGGCGAGGAAGTTCAGTCACGTCTTCATCAGAGCGCAGAACTGCCGCGTCACTGCGAAAAGTCTTGATACCCAGGTAAATCAGGTAGGCCGCACCCAGCACCTTGGCCACGGTGAATGCAGTCTCCGACGCCGCCAGCAGGGCGCCCAGGCCGAGCGCCGACAGCAGCATCACACATAACACGGCGCTCACACTGCCGGCTACCGAGGTCATGGCCTTGCGCGGGCCATGGTTCAGCGAGGTTGTCATGCACATCAGCATGGTCGGGCCCGGGCTGGCGATCAGCAGCGCAACTGCCGCAAGGTAGAGAAAGTAGGTGGTGAGGGTCATGGGATTGAAGATAGCATTGCTGCGGCACGGTTAGCACGCGCCGTACCAGTTTGTTCAAACGCATTGCGCAAGCACGAAGCTCTTAAACCAAGCAGGGGCCGCGGGTCCGGCTCTGCCGGCCCGCAGGCGCAGCGGCCCCCTCGGGTGGCAGGGCGCTACACGCAGTGAGCAACCGTGGGGGTCATGTCATCTTGCAACCGGCACCGGAGTCGGCCAGAGCTTTGGCGGCAACACCCAGTACCTTGTTTTCCTTGTTTTCCACCACACGCAGGTAGATGTCCTGCACCGGGTTGTGCGACGGGCTCATGGTCCACTTGCCACGCGGGCTGTCGATGACCGCGCCCTCCATGGCTTTGTATAGCGCAGGTTTGCTGTTGAGGTCACCCTTGACCGCGTTGGCACCCTGCACCAGCAGCAGGCCGGTATCGTAGCCTTGCACAGCGTAAACATCGGGCTGGCTGCGGAAAGCAGTGGCATAGGCGAGGCGGAAAGCCTTGTTGCGCGGCGTGTCCAGCGAGTCGCTGTAATGCATGGTGGTGATGATGCCGTCGGCTGCGGGGCCGGCTGCGTCGAGCACACCCTCGGTCAGGAAACCAGAGCCGTACAGGGGAATCTTGCCCTTGAGGCCAGCGGCAGCATAGTCACGGATGAACTTGGCAGCGCCGCCACCGGCGAAGAAGCAGGCCACGGCGTCGGGCTTGAGCGCGGCGATTTCGGTCAACAGCGCCTGAAACTCCACTTGCGGGAACGGCAGACCCAACTCTTTGACAATGGTGCCGCCAGCTGCGGTGTAGCTTTCCTTGAAGCCTTCAAAGGCTTCGTCACCGGCGGCGTATTTCCAGGTGATCCACACAGCTTTTTTGTGACCTTTGGCAACCATGGCTTGACCCAGCGCACGGGTGGGCTGTGAATTGCTGAAGGAGGTGCGGAACACGTTGGGAGCACACAGACCGCGTGTGGCAGCGTGCACGCCGGCATTGGGGATCAGGCTGAGCACGCCGGAGTCGCGCGCGACTTTCTGAATACCCATTTGAACGCCTGAGTGGACGGTTCCGACCAAGACGTCTACCTTGTCGCGCTGCACAAGCTTGTTGGCGTTTTCAATGCCTTTGGAGGGCTCGGACTCGTCGTCCACCTTAAAGTATTCAATCTCGCGACCGCCCAGTTTGCCGCCTTGCTGGTTGATCGCCAGACGAAATCCGTTTTCAATGGCCACGCCAAGCTGCGCAAAAGTGCCGGTGTAGGGCAGCATGAAGCCCACACGCACCCTGTTGGACTGCGCCCGCACTATTTGTGGGAGCAGCAGGCCGGTGGAGGCCGCGCCAATGACGGCAGCGCTCTGGCTCAGGATCAGGCGGCGTGATGAAAGACGTGTGGTCATGGAAAAACTCCTGGTTGGATGGGGTAGGGGAAGCGCTGAATAGGGAAATGGTAGCGGTGCCTGCTCAAAACTCCCTAGTGAAAAACCCGAGATTGAAGAATGAATTGTTTATATTTAAAGCAAATATCAGGCCTGAAGGGCATCAAACTGACGCTTGCCGCAATTTGAATCGCTGTATCTTGCCTGTGGCGGTTTTGGGCAACTCGGTCACAAACTCAATCCAGCGCGGATATTTGTAGGGTGCCAGTTGCTGCTTGACATGGGCCTTGAGCTCATCGGCCGTCACCGAATGTCCCCCCTTCAGCACCACGCAGGCCTTGGGCTTGACCAGCCCGTCTGCATCAGGCATGCCAATCACGGCAGCTTCCAGCACGGCCGGATGGCTTGCCAGGCAGGCCTCGACTTCAAAAGGGGAGACATAAATGCCGCCGACCTTGAGCATGTCGTCAGTGCGTCCGCTGTAGGTGTAGTAGCCGTCGGCATCCACTGTGTATTTGTCGCCGCTTTTGGTCCAGTCGCCGGTAAATGTGGCTTTGGTTTTGGCGCGGTTGTTCCAGTACATCAGGGCCGCGCTGGGACCACTGATTTGCAATTCGCCTATATCGCCAATGCCGCATTCGCGGCCGTCGTCGCCAACAATGCGCAGTGCATAACCGGGAACGGCTTTGCCGGTACTGCCGTAGCGCACGTCACCTGGCCGGTTGCTCAAAAAGATATGCAGCATCTCCGTCGATCCAATACCGTCGAGAATTTCGCAACCGTAGTGTGCGGTCCATTTCTTTCCGATCTCGGCGGGTAGGGCCTCGCCGGCACTCGTGCAGACACGCAGGTTCAGTTCAGACCGGTCCGGTTTTGCCGGGTCAGCCAGCAAGGCCGCGTAAAGCGTGGGTACGCCGTAAAAAATACTGGGTTGATGCTTTTTCAGAATGCCAAAAACGTCGGCGGGCGTGGGGCGCAAAGGCAACAAAATGGTGGTGGCTCCGACACTCATCGGGAAAGTCAAGGCATTGCCCAGACCGTAGGCGAAAAACAGTTTCGCAGCCGAGTACACAAGGTCCGACTCTGCAATGCCGAGCACGCCGCGGCCATACAGCTCCGCTGTCTGAATCAGGTGGCTGTGCAGATGCACTGTGCCTTTGGGCGCGCCTGTGGACCCGCTGGAATACAGCCAAAAGCAAATGTCGTCCGCGCAGGTGTTTGCTACGTCCTTTGTAGCTTCATGTCGTCGCACCATCTGGGCCAACGTCGTATGGGAGGCGGCATCTTCAACTCCAGCGAGGATCACGGTGCGCAGGTCGGGGAGCTTACCGATCAAAGGCTCAAAGGTGGGCAGCAATGGGGCGGAAACAATCAAGCACTGGGCGCGCGAGTCGCGCAGCATGAAGTCAAAGTCGTGGGTGGTGAGCAGGGTGTTGGCCGCCACAGGCACCACCCCCGCCAGAATGCAGCCCAAAAACGCCACCGGCCATTCAAGTGTGTCCAGCATCGCCAGCAGGATGCGACTCTCCGGGGCGAACCCCTGTGCGCGCAGGGCATTGGCAAAGCGGAAGGACTGTTCGGTCAGGTCACCATAAGTGAGTGTCGTACCGCTAACGGCGTCGATAAACGCGACTTTGCTGCTGCGCTGCGCGTTGCGCGCCAGAAGGTCGTGGGCCGCGTTGTAGACGCGTGGGATGTCCACGCGGGGAGGTGTGACGGAGTGATCGGCGCGGCTGAAATTCATGGGGTCTCCGGATGCTCTTGTTTTGGCGCGTTGCTGGGGACTTGGTCCGCCATCCATGGATTCCGGATCAAGCCCGGGAAGACAAGGAATCTAGGCCTCAGCTTGCGCCGTGGACAGGGCCAGCGACAGCCATTCGCGACACCAGGCAGCACCTTCCGTTTCAGGCAGGGTTCCACTGCTGGCGTCGTGGCACCAGACTTCTCCGATACGTTGTGCGCCCAGACCCTGCAGGCGTTCGTCAAACTTCTTGCCGCCAAAGCAGAAGGTCTGCAGGTAAGTGCGGTCGCCCAGGGCGATCACGCCGTAACGCACGTGACCCAAAAATTGGGGCGTTGTTTCGAGTGAGTCGTAGAGCATGCGGGCGTTGTCAGGCACATCGCCCTGGCCGTAGGTGGATGAACATATGAGATATACAGCATCTTCTGCCGACTGTTTGCTGAAAACGTCGATCTCCAGACCGTCCATCAACATGACCTCAATGTCACTGGCCAGATCTGCACAGTCCATTTGAATGGCTTGCGCCACGTAATCAGCTGTGCTGGTCATGGTGCCAACCAAAATTTTCAGCTTCATGGTGTTCCGATCATTCTGAGTTTTGTCAAAAGGCAAAAACATGCAGCAAACTGCTTGACATAAAAGATATGTGAAGTATATTGCAATATTGATATAGCGCAAATACTTTTCACAAAAAATGGTGTTCGATGCAAGTCATGTCTGATGTTGAAGCAAAAGCCACGCTGGTTGAACTGGGTGCCCGGGTCAGGGCCTGGCGCGCGCGCCGCGGGATGACCCGAAAGCAACTGGCGGCCGATTCTGGTTTGAGCGAGCGCTTTCTGGCCGACGTCGAAAGCGGCAAGGGCAACGTGTCGATCAACTCGCTGGAAGCTGCGGCACGGGCACTGAATATTTCGATTCTCGAACTGCTGCAGGACGCTCCTCGCCCAGCCTTGGCGAGGGTGCAGGGCTTGCTCGGGCGTCTCGATGATTCACAACTCGATCAGGCGTACGCACTGATGGGCAGTACCTTCGGCCTGGGCGATGCGTTGGGTCGTGAGCAGCGCATTGCGCTGATCGGCCTGCGCGGAGCGGGTAAATCAACTTTGGGGCTGAAGCTGGCTGCGGAGCGCGGCGTGCCGTTCATCGAGCTGGACCGCGAGATTGAGCGCGAAGCCGGCACCAGCATGAACGAAATTCTGCTTTTGCACGGGCAAGCTGGTTATCGCCGCTACGAGCGTCGCGCGCTTTTCCGCATTGCCGAGGACCACGCCGACGGCGTCGTCATGACCACCGGCGGCAGCATTGTCAGTGAGCGTGAAACCTTTGACTTGCTGCAAAGCCGGTTTTACTGCGTCTGGCTCAAGGCCAGCCCCGAAGAACACATGGCGAGGGTGGTGGCACAGGGCGACATGCGGCCTTTTGACGCCACACGTGGCGCGACCAACGAAGCGATGGAAGACATACGCCGCATTCTTTCCAGCCGCGAAGCCTTGTATGCCCGCGCTGATGCGGTGGTGGACACGGCCGCGCGGACCCTCAAACAAAGCCTGAGAGACCTGGAGCGCGCTGTACCCCAGACCGCAACCCCTATGGAGACAAAAACATGAATGCGATGACTGAACCCTTGTTGTTCAAACAGGTGATAGACGGCCAGGAGCGCGAGTTGGTGAGCTTTGCCACGCACCCCACCAAATACCAGCACTGGACCTTGAGCGTGGAGGGCGCTGAACGGGATGTGGCGCGCCTGAAGCTCGATATCAACGAAGACGGCGGCATCAAGCCGGGCTACAAGCTCAAGCTCAACAGTTACGACCTGGGTGTGGACATCGAGTTGCACGATGCCATCAACCGGATTCGTTTTGAGCATCCGGCCGTGAAGGTGGTGGTGTTTGAATCCGGCAAGGAAAAAATCTGGTGCTCGGGGGCCAACATCTACATGCTGGGCCTGTCCACCCACGGCTGGAAGGTCAACTTCTGCAAGTTCACCAACGAAACCCGCAACGGCCTGGAAGACTCCTCGCGCCATGACGGCCTGAAGTCCATCGCTTCGGTAACGGGCGCTTGCGCCGGCGGTGGCTACGAGCTGGCCTTGGCGTGTGATCGCATCGTCATGGTCGACGATCGCTCCAGCACCGTCAGCCTTCCAGAAGTGCCGCTGCTGGGCGTGTTGCCCGGCACCGGCGGCCTGACCCGCGTGACCGACAAGCGCAAGGTTCGGCGCGACCTGGCCGACATTTTCTGCACGACCAGCGAGGGTGTTCGCGCCGACCGTGCCAAAGACTGGAAACTGATCGACGCCTGCGCCAAGCCGCAGCAGTTCGGCGCCTTGCTCTCAACTGAAATCGAATTGCTCCGCGCACAGTCCGCAAGGGCTGCAGCCTCAAAAGGCATCGAACTCACACCGTTGAAGGTGCTCATCGACGATGTCGGCTACCACTACAGCGTGGTCGATGCGTTGGTGGACCGTACCACGCGCATTGCCACCATCACCATCAAGGCACCAGACGCCCCTATCGAATCGACGCCAGAAACCATTGAAGCGGCAGGCGCCAACTGGTACCCACTCAAATTGCAACGCGAGCTCGACGACGCCATCCTGAACCTGCGCACGAATGAACTCGAAGTCGGCACCTGGGTTATCAAGACCCACGGCGACGCGGGACAGGTGATCCGCATGGACGAAGTGCTGGCCAAGCTGAAGGACCACTGGCTGGTGAAGGAAACCACGGGCGCGCTGCGCCGCACGCTGGCCCGCATCGACGTGACAAGCCGCTC
>JBKJIV010000088.1:0-8112 GCA_046598365.1 Polaromonas sp.
GCCTTTTTGCCAATTGCTCCAGGTAAAAGCCAGGTCTTCAATGCCGTCCGCGGTGGCACGCGCGCTGACAAAGTAAGCATTGCCGCCATAGTCGCCTTCGCCGCAGCGCAGCGGCTCAGACGACAGACCGGTGAAGCGGGCAATGCCTTGTGCGTCCGTCACCGCCTTGGCCAGCTCCGTGCCCCGGCAGTCCGACACACGTACTGCGGCGCCCGGCACAGGCGCGCCCTTGTCCAGTGTGGTCACCCAGGCCAGCGCATTTTCGCGGCCCAGCTTGAAATGCACACCCAGATTGGTTACCAGCGCTGAGGTGCGGACATACATGGTCCGGTTCGCACCGTGGCGCTCGTCCAGCAGCGACGAGCCGAGTTTTTGCGAGGCGATTTCAACCACGTGAAAACCTGGAGAAAGCGGAATGCCAACAACCTCGAACGGCCTCGGATCTTCATTCACGGGTTTGGGCAGGTCCAGCGTTTTGACGCCTGGCTGGCCGTTCAGAAGTGAAACCATGCGCGACTGCACATACTCCTTGTCTTGGGCGTCGACCGCTTTGGGTAATGCGACTTTGGATTCCCGCGCGGCTTGCGCACGGTCCACCTGAAAGCTGTTGTAGTGCTCAACCTTGCGAAACCAGGCAATGATGTCGGCATCATTTTTAGGCTGCAGGTCGCTGACCTTGCCGGGGGCAAGGCCCTTGATCTTCAGCGCCGCTTCAACGTTGCGCAGGGTCACAGGCAGCAGCGCAGGGTCGCCCGGTTTTGCCAGGGGCTCTGCAAAACGTTCAACGATGCCAAAAGGCGCAGCGGCAAATTTGGCAAGCGGGGGCCGCGCCCCCGTCGCAACTTTCAAGGGGAAGTTATCGGCGTTGCGCAGCGTGCGGTCAGAGGCATCCTTGAAGTCTCTTGGCAACTCCAGCGTAAAGGGGGTTTGCTCGTCAAACGGGGGCTTGAAGCTGACACTGTTCACCACGTTGTCGCCGTCACCGCTGGCGGTGTCGAACACAGGCTTGAGGGTGTCTTTGGCGGATTTCAGGCGAATCCCCTCGGCGAGTTTGCGCGGCACTGGCGCGTTGAAGTTCAGGCTCATGGGGCTGATCGGCAGGCAGGCTGCTTGGGCGTTTTCGCGCTCGCAGGTGAAGCTGGCAGAAAACGGCTCCCGCACCCGGAAGTTGTAGCGTCTTTCAACAGAGTTGGCGACGCCGCTGGGCGTGGCAACGCCTTTGCCGTACACCAGCTGCATTTTGCTGGCGGGGGTCAGGCGCCGGTTACAAGCCAGCGTGACAAAACGCAAAGGGTCTGCGGCGGCAGTCTTGTCCAGCCGCAGGGACTGGAGCAAACCGTCCCGCTCTTTTCCCTCAATCAGCTTGATAGGCACCCGCTCGCCCAAGCCGTCCACTGAACACCACACGCTCTCCCGGATGCTGGGCAAGGTGGCCGGGCCGTTGAGCTGCAGAACAAAGTACTGCTCTTCGTCAATGCGCTGGGAGGTGCCCGGACGCAGGTTCTGTACGAAAGGGCCGCCGGTGTTGAATTTGTACGTGGCGTTGCCGGTGATCAGCTGGCTTTTGGGGGACTGGAAGGTGGTGATTACTTGCAGCGCGCAGCTCACCCCCGGTGGCAGGTCGTTCTGAAAATCAAACACCCATTGCCTGTCGTTGAGCCAGCGACCGGTGCCCCCTGTGGCTTGGGCATCGCTGCAACTGAGTGATAGCGGTGCGGGCGCTTTAGGATCACCAAAGTTGACGGCGCTCTCGTCGAACTTGACGACGACTTGCCGTACCCGGGCGATTTCCCCTTGGGGTGAGACGCTTGTAATTTGCAGGGCATGCGCCTCGGCCTGCAGATACAAAGCAGCGGCTGCCATCAGCGCTGCGGCGGTTCTTGTTGTGCTTGAAGCCACAGGTCCTCCTCCGTTAGGAGAGCAAGCGTAGCCGATTTGCATGTAACAAAATGCACGGCATGGGGTAAAAAATGCGGACCGCAGCCCGATTTTTTCAACTCCGCCGGGTTCGTTTCCGGCGAGATTCAGCGACACAAAAATTCAACACGGGCACCCGCACTGCGTGCCGGCGGACCCGGTCAGTTTGGCCCCAAAATCTCGCAAAGGATGAATAACTTGCCGTCACCCGAGTCAACGCCTCAGACCGCCGTGCGCCCGGTACCTCGCCGTATCCTGCCGGTGATTGTGCTGTCGCAATTCGCGGGCACCTCGCTATGGTTTGCGGTCAATGCCGTCATGCCCGATCTTCAGGCCGCCTGGGGACTGCCGGCTGGTGCCGTGGGTTCCCTGACATCAGCGGTGCAACTCGGTTTTGTAGCGGGCACCCTGGTGTTTGCGCTGTTGATGGTTGCTGACAGGTTCTCACCGTCTCGCGTCTTCATGGTGTGTGCATTGCTGGGCGCGCTGGCCAACGCGGCAGTGGTGTTGCTGAGCGGGCAATTTGCGCTGCTGCTGGGGCTGCGGTTCTGCGTGGGCTTTCTGCTTGCGGGGGTGTACCCGGTGGGCATGAAGATAGCGGCCAGCTGGTACCGGGAGCGACTGGACGCGGTGATGGGCGTGCTGATTGGCGCGCTGGTGCTTGGTACGGCGCTGCCCCATGGGTTGCGTGCGCTCGGCGTGGATGCTTCCGGCCTGGGCGCTGGCGGCCTGGCGCCGTGGCAGGTGGTGATTCTCATGGTGTCGGTGCTGGCCGCCTTGGGAGGCCTTGCTACGGCAATCTGGGTGCCGGACAGCCCCGACCTGCCCCGGGGCGCCCGCATCACGCCGCGTGCCTTGTCAGTGATGTGGTTGGACCGCCAGGTGCGCGCCTCGGTGTTTGGCTACTTTGGGCACATGTGGGAGCTCTATACATTCTTCGTGTTGTTGCCGCTGGTTCTGGCAACGCGGCTGGCCGGCGCCCAGGTCAGTGCGGCAGCGTTTGTGGTGATTGCCGCTGGTTTTGTGGGCTGCGCAGGAGGCGGCTTGTGGGCGCGTCGCATCGGAAGTGCGCCGGTGGCGGGCATTCAGCTTGGTGCAAGCGGCCTGTGCTGCCTGCTGGCGCCCCTGATGCTGGTCGCGCCGCTGCCGGTCTTTTTGTTGTGGCTGCTGGTCTGGGGTGTGACGGTGTCCGGTGACTCGCCCCAGTTCTCCACATTGACCGCCCGCAATGCGCCCCGCGAAATCGCAGGCAGCGTGCTGACCTTTGCCAATTGCATTGGGTTCATCATCTCGGTGGTCAGCATCGAGCTGTTTGTGCGCGCGTCGCATAGCCACTCATTTGGCTATGTGCTTCCGTGGCTGGGGTTGGGGCCGGCGCTGGGGTTATGGCTGTTTCGGCCATTGATGCGCAGAGTCTGACTCGCCTGTCCTATTCGCGTGTTTGTACCCATTCGCATTCCGAAGTTGCAGCACGACAACGGGGCCGACGTAAACGAGGATCAGAACGCCAAACGCGTCCGATGCCGAGCAATCTGCGCTCGCACCTGCGCCGGCGCTGTGCCGCCCAAGGTGTTACGGGCATTCAGCGAGCCGCGCAGGCTCAGGACGTCGTAAACGTCTTTTTCAATTTTCGGGTTGAACTGTTGCAGCACTTGCAAAGGCAATTCAGACAAGTCGACATTGTGGGAAATAGCGGCTTTGACGGCATGCGCCACGGCCTCATGCGCATCGCGGAAGGGCAGGCCTTTTTTTACCATGTAGTCGGCCAGATCGGTGGCGGTGGCGTAACCCTTGAGTGCGGCGCGCTCCATGGCCTCGGGTTTGACGGTGATTCCGCCCACCATTTCGGCAAAAATGCGCAGCGTGTCTTTCAGCGTGTCGACGGTGTCAAACAACGGTTCCTTGTCTTCCTGATTGTCCTTGTTGTAGGCCAGTGGCTGGCCTTTCATCAGGGTGATCAGGCCCATCAGGTGGCCGACCACGCGGCCGGTCTTGCCGCGTGCGAGCTCGGGCACGTCGGGGTTTTTCTTCTGCGGCATGATGGACGAGCCGGTGCAGAAGCGGTCGGCGATGTCGATGAAGCCGAAGCTCTGACTCATCCACAGCACCAGCTCTTCGCTGAGCCGGCTGATGTGAATCATGGCCAATGAAGCCGCCGCGGTGAATTCAATTGCAAAGTCGCGGTCGCTCACTGCGTCCAGGCTGTTCTGGCAAACCTGCGCTTGGCCCTGGTCGTCAACCATACCGAGGGTTTTGGCGACGCGTTCGCGATCCAACGGGTAGCTGGTGCCGGCCAGTGCAGCAGCGCCCAGCGGCAGCCGGTTCACGCGTTTGCGCACGTCGGCCATACGCTCGGCGTCGCGCGCAAACATCTCCACATAAGCCAGCATGTGGTGACCAAAACTGACCGGCTGCGCCACCTGCAGATGCGTGAAGCCGGGCAATATCACTTCGACATTCTTCTCGGCGATATCAACCAGCGCTTTCTGCAGATCGACTAGCAAGCCGTCGATCAAATCAATTTCGCCGCGCAGCCACAGGCGCACATCGGTGGCCACCTGGTCGTTGCGACTGCGCCCGGTGTGCAAGCGTTTACCGGCGTCGCCGACCAGTTGGGTCAGGCGTGCTTCGATGTTCAGGTGCACGTCTTCCAGGTCCAGCTTCCATTCAAAGGCGCCGGATTCAATGTCTTTGCTGATCTGGCCCAGGCCTTGCTGGATGGCTGCGTGGTCGGCAGCGCTCAGGATCTTTTGTGCGGCCAGCATCTCGGCGTGCGCCAGCGAGCCCGCTATGTCCGCCTGCCAGAGCCGCTTGTCAAAAAACACGCTGGCGGTGTAACGCTTGACCAGGTCGCTCATGGGTTCGGAGAACAGGGCAGACCAGGCTTGGGACTTTTTATCGAGTTGGCTCACTTCGGGCTTTCTAAGGGGTGCTGTCCGTCTACAGCAGTGACGCGAACTTCCGGTGCAGCGCGGCAGACGACACGTTTTTGCGCAAAAGTACGGGTTTTGGCGCAGGTTTTCAGGCTGCCTCAGGTGCAATACTACTGAACCGGATTTTATCTGGGTGCCGAGCCGCTAAATTTTCAGGACTGTGCCCTCTCAGAAATCCACAGCAAACACCTTCCATGAGTCTCAAACCCGACCTCATTGCTTTTGAAGAGTCCACCGTACAGGGCGCTTTCAGCCACCCCGAGGAGGCGACGCCGCGCGTGCCGGTGGGCGGCAATATTTTCGACGTCTGTCATGTCGGGGTGGTGCTCCGCGCAGTGTTGTTTGTAGAAGCCGCGGTTGGTGTCGGCGCCATGTTTGGTCCGGGAATGTTTGTGGACTGGCTGCTTCGTTTTTCACTCCTGACCGGAGGTGTGCTACCCGCTACCCTGGCCTGGTTGATTGCAGTCTGTATTCTCAAAAGCGGGTTGGCCAGACTCGATTCCGGTCATCAATGGGCGACCGGCATTGGCCTAGGGTGCTTGGCCGGCCTTGGCGGCTGCGGTCTGCTGGCTCTGGCGGGCTTGATCAATCCGGCGCCCTGGTGGGCCAGTGCCGCTACGGGCGCCTTGCTGTCGTCGGTGTTGATTGCCGGGCTGGTCTGGCGAACCAAGGCGCGAACGCCAGCAACCACGGCGGCGCGCCTTGCGGAATTGCAGTCGCGCATCCGGCCGCATTTTCTTTTCAACACGCTCAACAGTGCCATCGCCCTGGTGCGCGCCGAGCCGGCCAAGGCAGAGACTGTGCTCGAAGATCTCAGCGAGCTGTTCCGCCATGCCTTGGTCGACCAGGGTGAGTCCGTCACCCTGGGGCAGGAAATTGCGCTGGCGCAGCGCTACCTGGCGATCGAGCAAATCCGTTTTGGCGAAAGGCTGCAAGTGCAGTGGAGTCTGGACCCGGAGGCCGACGCGGCCAAACTGCCGCCCCTGCTGCTGCAGCCCCTGGTTGAAAATGCCGTGCGCCATGGCGTCGAACCCAGCGCCCAGGGTGCGCAGGTCAAGATATCGACGGCACGCCGTGGCAGCGTGGTGGTGCTCAAGGTGACCAACTCCACCCCGGCGGGCGCGGGTGAGCGTGGTCATGGCTTGGCGCTGGCCAATGTGCGCGAGCGGCTGGCCCTGCTGCACGACGTTCAGGCGCGCTTCACCACTGCTTTCAATGACGGCATATTTCAGGTGCGGTTGGAGATTCCGCTGTGACCGCCATGCTGCGAGCGCTGATAGTGGACGACGAGGCGCTGGCGCGGTCGCGGCTTTGTACGCTGTTGGGCGACTGTAAGGACCCTGCCGTCACGGTTGCAGCCGAAGCGGCACATGCCGTGCAAGCAGTGGCCGCATTGCAACGGGACAGCTTTGACCTGGTGTTGCTGGACATACACATGCCTGGCGCGGATGGCATCACCCTGGCGCAGACCATCGCCCAGATGCCGGCCCCGCCTGCGGTAGTGTTTGTCACGGCCCATTCGGAGCATGCGGTACAGGCTTTTGAGCTGGAAGCGGTGGACTATCTGACGAAACCGGTGCGGCTGGAGCGGCTGCAGCAGGCACTCCAGAAAGTAGAGCGTTTGATGCAGGCTGCGAAAGGCCCACAGGCTGATACAGCTGGTGAACACCTGATCATTCAGGACCGGGGTCGGACCGAACGTGTGCCCCTGGATGAAGTGCTGTACCTCAAGGCCGAACTCAAATACATCACCGTTCGCACCGCGGGCAAGAGTTATATCTTTGACGGCAGCCTCAACGAGCTGGAAGAGCGCTATGCCCGGCAGTTTATGCGCGTCCATCGCAACGCACTGGTGGCTCGCCGCGCCATGCGGGCACTGGAAAAACATTTTGATCCCGAAGAGGGCGAGGGCTGGGCCTTGCGGCTGCGCGGTGTGGAGGAGTTGGTGGCGGTGTCGCGTCGCCAGCTCAGCGCAGTGCGTGAGGCGCTCGTTGCGTGAGGGGCCGTTGCAAGGGTAAAACCGGAGCAGGGTGTGCCATTTCGGCGGAGGCGTCCTACATCGCTTGAAGGCTTGCCGGGCTCAAATTTTGCGTGAATGCAGACGACACTGTTAGTGCCTTGCGCACGCAGCTTACCGAGGAAAAACGATGACAGATACACCCCCCGCAGAAACGCCAGCCGCCGAGCCAGAAGGCGTCACCATGGTCGACGCCCAACGGGTGATGCTGCACATGCCGGTGGACATACGCAATGTATCGCTTGTGGTGCTGGCCGGTCTGGCCACCCTGTTTGTGCTGCACTGGGCCAAGGCGGTGTTTATTCCCGTCATGCTGAGTTTGCTGTTCAGTTATGCCCTGTCGCCCGTAGTTAACTGGATGGAGCGCAGGCGCGTGCCACGCTGGCTGAGCGCCGCGGTGATACTCATTGCCATTTTTGGATCTGTCGGCTTGACTGCTTATTCACTCAGGGATGAGGCGGCGCAACTGGTTGAGTCTTTGCCAACCGCTGCTCAGAAGTTCCGGCAGACCCTCAAAAACCGCGCAGGCAATGCAGACAGCACACTCGAAACCGTCCAGAAAGCCGCTACCCAGATTGAACAGGCCGCCCAGGAGAGTGCAGCCAAGTCGACCACGCCGCGTGGAGCCATGCGTGTGGTGGTGGAGCAGTCTCGCTTCAACGTTACGGACTACCTGTGGACCGGCACCCTCGGGCTGATGACCGTTATCGGGCAAAGCACGGTGGTGATTTTCCTGACCTACTTTTTGATGTTGTCCGGTGACACTTTCCGGCGCAAATTGCTCAAGCTCGCGCCCAGCTTGGGGAGCAAAAAGGTGACCTTGCACGCTCTGCATGAAATCACGGACCAGATCCAGCGCTATCTTCAGGTTCAGGTGCTGCTCAGCGTGTTGGTGGGGGTGATGACCTGGCTCGCGTTGTTGGCCATCGGCCTGAACAACGCAGCGGTCTGGGGCATTGCGGCCGCCGTCCTGAATCTCGTACCCTATGTAGGCGCGTTGGTGACGGCGGCGGCTACGGCACTTGTGGCTTTCCTGCAGTTCGGCTCGCTCAACATGGCATTTCTTGTCGGAGGCGCGTCGCTGTTTATTCACACCGTTGTGGGCAACATTTTGACGCCATGGCTCACCAGCCGTACGGGCCGCATGAGTCCGGTAGCGGTGTTTGTGGGTCTGCTGGCCTGGGGTTGGCTATGGGGAGTGTGGGGCCTGTTGCTGGGTATTCCCATCCTCATGATGGTCAAAGC
>JBKJIV010000196.1:0-6820 GCA_046598365.1 Polaromonas sp.
CTAGCCTAGCACTTTCCCTAGTGTTTTGAGACAGCGGATTGACAGGCTGGGAAAGCAACATACAGTTGTTATCAACCCATCAGGAGACAAAACCATGCGTCGCGACGAATTCCTCAAATCAATGGTGGCCTTGGCTGCCGCCGGATCCCTCCCTCTGAGCGCGCAAGCCGCGACCAACTTGAAAATGATGATTCCGGCCAACCCGGGTGGCGGCTGGGACGGGACAGGCCGCGCTTTGGGCCAGGCTATTCTGGAAGCCAAGACAGCTGACAATGTGCAGTACGAAAACAAGGGCGGCGCCGCAGGCGTCATCGGCCTCGCGCAATTTGCCAACTCGGCCAAAGGTGATGCAGACCAGCTCCTGATGATGGGTGCCGTGATGATTGGCGGCATCATCACCGGCAAGCCGCCGGTGTCATTGACAAGCTGCACGCCCATTGCGCGTTTGACCAGTGAGTACAACGTCTTTGTGGTGCCTGCCGAGTCCCCCCTCAAAACCATGAAGGATGTGGTTGAGCAGTTCAAAAAAGACCCGGGCAGCGTCAAGTGGGGCGGCGGTTCACGGGGGTCTACAGAGCACATTTCTGCGGCCATGCTGGCCCGTGCCATTGGCGTCGATCCGAAAAAAGTGAACTACGTCGCATTCCGTGGCGGCGGCGAAGCGGTTGCGGCCATCCTGGGTGGCAACGTCACAGTGGGTGGCAGCGGCTACAGCGAATTTGCGGAATACATCAAATCGGGCAAGATGCGCGCTATTGCGGTCACGTCGGACAAGCGTCTGCCGAACAGCACCGTCCCCACCATGAAAGAGCAGGGCTACAACGTGGTGCTGGGCAATTGGCGCGGCGTGTACGGCGGGCCTGGCCTCAGCGCCGCCCAGCGCACCGCTTTGACCGATGTGGTTGTCAAGGCCACCAAGACGAAGGCCTGGCAGGACTCGCTGACAAAGAATGCATGGACGCCAGCGGTGATGGTTGGCAAGGAGTTCGATGAATTTGTGGAGTATGAATTCTCGTCACTGCGCGCCATCATGTATCTGTCTGGAATGCTCTGATGCGCGAGGATGGCGCTTTTCCGCACGGCGTGGTTGAGCATGCCCCACCGGTACGTCAGCAAACCCTGATAGGAGTGGGTGCGCTTGGTATCGGCGGGCTGCTCGCACTCGGGGCGCTTTCCATTCCGGGTGAGGCGGGCTATCAGGGGGTCGGCCCCAATTTTCTGCCCTGGCTGGTGGCTGCGGTGCTGCTGGCCTGCGGCGCATGGATGATTTTTGAGGCCCGCACTGGCGGCTTTCGCAATGCAGAGGAAGCCTCCGGCGCCGCAAGCGGCGACTGGAAGGGTTTCGCGTGGATGTCCGCCGGCCTGCTGGCCAATGCAGCCCTGATCACCAGTGTGGGGTTCATCCTCAGTTGCACACTGTGCTTTGTGCTGGCGGTGCGCGGGCTGCGTCAATCTGAAGGAGTGAGCGGCGGCACGTGGACGCGTGTGTTGCGCGACGCAGGCATCGGTGTGGCCATTGCAGCGCCCGTGTACTGGGCGTTCACGAAGCTGCTGGCCATTAACCTGCCAGGCCTGACGTCGACCGGATGGATTTGAGTGCGTATCTGTAGTACAACCAGAAATAATCAGACAGATATATAGATAGACAGAGAAAGTTAGACATGGATGTTTTGACCCAACTGATGGCGGGTTTTGCCACAGCTGCCACGCCCATCAATTTGTTGTGGTGTTTGATTGGTTGCATAGTGGGAACAGCAGTGGGGGTGCTGCCGGGGATAGGCCCCGCCGTTGCTGTGGCCATGCTGCTGCCCATCACCTCCCAGGTTGAGGTCACTGCATCGATGATCTTCTTCGCCGGCATCTATTACGGCGCCATGTATGGTGGCTCTACCACCTCTATTTTGCTCAACACACCTGGAGAGACCGGCACCATGGTCACGGCCATGGAGGCCAACAAGATGGCCAAGAGCGGGCGCGCTGGCGCCGCGCTGGCGACGGCGGCCATAGGCTCTTTCGTGGCGGGCACGATCGCCACTGTGATGGTGACGCTGTTTGCGCCAATGGTTGCGGAGTTTGCGGTCAAGCTCGGCCCGCCAGAATACTTCCTGCTGATGGTGCTGGCTTTTACGGCGGTCAGCGCGGTGCTTGGCAAAAGCACCTTGCGCGGCCTCACCGCTTTGTTTCTGGGCCTCGCGTTTGGCCTGATTGGTCTGGACCAGATTACTGGCCAGGCGCGCTACACCCTCGGGGTGTCGGAGTTGCTGGACGGCATCGAAATTGTGCTGATGGCGGTAGGCCTGTTTGCGGTGGGCGAGGCGCTGTATATGGTTCTGTACGAAGGCAAGGTCAAGCCTGGCCAAAGCAAGATGAGCACGGTGCACATGACCGGACTTGAGTGGAAGCGCTCATGGCCAGCCTGGCTGCGCGGCACGTTTATCGGGTTTCCTTTCGGCACCATACCTGCTGGCGGTTCGGAGATTCCCACGTTTCTAAGTTATGGCGTGGAGCGCAAGCTGTCCAAGCACACCGAAGAGTTTGGCACGACGGGCGCCATCGAAGGTGTGGCTGGCCCGGAAGCGGCCAACAACGCAGCCGTCACGGGCACGCTGGTGCCCTTGCTGACGCTGGGCATCCCGACGTCCACCACGGCAGCCATCTTGCTCGGCGCTTTTCAGAATTACGGCATTCAGCCTGGCCCGCAGCTGTTCACCACCTCATCAGCCCTGGTGTGGGCGTTGATCGCCTCGCTCTACATTGGCAACGTGATGTTGCTTGTGCTCAACCTTCCACTGGTCGGCCTGTGGGTCAAGCTGCTGAAAATTCCCCGTCCCTACCTGTACGCAGGCATCCTGATTTTTGCAACGCTGGGCGTATACGGCATGCGCCAAAGCGTCTTCGATCTGGTCCTGTTGTATGCCATTGGACTGTTGGGCGTGGTGATGCGGCGCTTTGATTTTCCTACTGCGCCCGTCATCGTCGGCATGATTCTGGGCCCGCTGGCTGAAGCGCAGTTGCGCAACGCCATCTCGATTGGTGAGGGCAGTGCACTGGTCTTTCTGCAGCGCCCCATGTCGCTGGTGCTGCTGTTCATCGTCCTTGTTGTTCTGCTCCTGCCGCGTATGGCCAAGTACTGGGCTGGGCGCAAAAACGCGGTAGCGGTAGCCCCGAGCTAAAGTCATCCGCAACTGAAGATGCGCCGGTGCCCCCAAAGGTGACACGAGGGCTGGTGGTCGATTTGATGCGTGAACTGCAAGCCGCTGCACTTTTGTTGTCATTGCGGACTTGATCCGCAACCCATGGCTCACGTCTCGTTGACGTATCCATTTTCCATGGCCCGGGCTTGATCGTCGAAAATCGCCATGGCCGTTGTCATGCGCTTGAAACCCAGTTTTCGATAGAAACCTTCCTTGCCGGGAACCGCGTAAAGAATGATTTTGCGGTGGCCGCGGGACAGGTCCACGAGTTTGCTCACCATCTCCCTGCCCAAGCCGGTGCCCTGATGGCTGGGCAGGACGGCAACGTCGCAGATATAAGCGCAGTCCACACCATCTGCCAACACGCGGCCCACCCCGACGAGCTTGCCATCTGCGTGGACGAAGCACCGGAACATGCTGTTGGTGAAGACGGTTTGGAGGTCGGCCGGACTTTTGTTGCCCAGTGGTGCCGCCAGATAGAGCGCTGAGAGCTCGCTCCAGTCGATGTCAGTCAGCTGGTGTGTCCAAGTGAGGGGCATTTTTGTGTGTGAACTTAGTGATTGAGTTCAACGCGCTTGCGCGATTGCTTGCGCAAGTTCCGATGGAGTGGAGACAACCATTTTTGATCATCGCGTCTTCTTCTCAGGTCGATAAAAAGGCGTTAAACATCGCATGATTCTAGGCCGGGCATGTGGGCGACACATCCTCCAAGCGGAGGGCAAGCCTCAAAAATGCGGCGGCAAGTCATCCCGCAAGTTGCGGACCCCACCCACACCGCCGTCTACCGGCGCCTGTTGCTTCAAATCGGCAATCTCGCGGATCAGCGCATCGATTTGTTGTTGCTGCCGCACGATGACGCTGTCGAGTTTGTCGATCAGGTCTTCGGTGAAGCTGGCCTTGATTTCGAGGTCGGTCAGGCGTTGTTCGATGTTGTGCGGCAGGCTCATGGGTTCCCTGCGTTTCAGGCGCTGACCGCGCCCGCAAGCTGCTGTTTGCGCTTGATCGCCTCGACCAGCTCGCGCTTGTCCAGGCCGTACATGTCTGCGAACACTTCAACGGTTTGGCCGCTGTTTTCAAAAGTCTTGATCAGGGCCTCCTGCTTGGCAACCTTTTGGTCGCGCTCGTCAAACGCTTCTTCCAGCAGGGCGGTGGCAGCCGCATCGTTGGTGGGCAGCCTTGACTGGTAGTCCTGACGGCTCAAGCCGGAGGCTTCAAAAGCGGTCATCAACTGAGCCCTGAATTTTGGTCGCAAGTCTTCCTTGGCCCGGCGTTGACGGCGGCGAAACAGTTCCAGCATAGTCAGGTAAACATGCTCGGGCGCCACGGGCTCTACCGGCCGGCCCTGGAGATCGTGGCGCTGGTTGCCTGCCGCCACGCATTGCAGGTAGGCGGTGGAGCGGGTGTGCACACTCAGCGCAGCCTTCAGCGCTTCACGCTCAAAAAGGTCGGGGTGCGCGGCAAGCAGTTCGTGAAAAATGCCGAGCTTGAGTGGAAGAAATTTGGCGCCAAACAGATGAGGGTAGAGCTCAAACAGTTTTTCAAGAACGGGTTGAATTGGCCGGGAGCTTGGTGCTCCAGGGGACGGCTGGCCGGAAGCATTGTCGGGCAGAGGGCTGCGCTCGTCAGCAGCTAGGCTGTCGTGGGTAACCGTATGAGTTTCTGTGGAGGTCATGGCTATGAATGTCATCTTTACGTCAACCCGTGATTGTCAACCAAATGCTCCAGTCCCTGTTTTCGCCCCCTTTTCATGGAGTAACTGGCGGGGCGTAGCCGTGGCTTTTTTTTGGCCCCGGCGATCCACCAATGGTTAGGCTCCACCGATTTTTTTGAATCCTCGCGCTCTCAATTGATCCATCAGGTAGACACCATGATCTCTGGAATTGAAGCCCTCGCATTCAGACTGGCTCTTGCAGTTGTTCTTTCTGCCGTGTGGCCGCGCAATGGCCGCAGACGCGCCGGCAATAGGCAGCCTGAAGCGTGAAAAATGCGGCCTCTCTTTTGACCACACCAGCACCGATCAGGCAGAGCAATACGCGATGCGTGAGTTTGGTTCACATTGCGGCGTGGTGCTTCGTTTCAGCGGTGAATGTGTCGCTTACGCGTCGGACAAGGACTGCGCGTAAAGGAGTAACAGTGCCGCAGGTGCGGAGTTTCCAATGCGGGGTCACTGGCAGGTGGAGTGTGCAGGCCCCGACGGTTTCACCTACAGCGGCAGCTAGCGTGTCGGTGAAAGTACCGGCACCGGTGCGAACAAAGGGTAATGTTGCTCGCATACACCGCCATCCAGGGCAAGTCCAAGACGGTACAGCAAAATGCCCTGATCACGGTTCGTGGTAGCACTGTCACCATCAAGGGTAGCAATCCTGACTATGTGCTCGGCTCCGGCCATGAAGGCCCTGACCCTTTCACAATGATCATCGGCAACCCTGGCCCGATGGGGAGGCGGTACAACGATGCGGCTGGCGCCGGCGGCTCGCTCGTGATCAACACAAGGTAAAAAGGCCAAGCGGCGACTGCTAGCGGATGCGCATTGCGCCAAAGCAGTGGGTGCCGGATATAAAATCCCCATGAATGACAAACAGCCGCGAATCCCTTCCAGAGCCTAGGGAGGGAAGAGCGCCTGCTCAGCGAAAGGCAGCTGCCGAGCCTCAGGATATTGCTGCCAAACTGACGGCCGCGGTTGCTCTGCACCAGCAGGGGCGTCTGGCGCAGGCGCAGCTGCTGTACACCGAAATATTGAAAGCGCAACCGCAGCACTTTGACGCCTTGCAGCTGCAGGCCACAATTGCGGTGCAAGAAAAAAATCCGGAAGCTGCCCTTGTTTTCTTTGCGCGCGCGCTGAAAGTCAATCCGGACAATGCCGCTGTCCTGAGCAACCAGGCGTCCGCCTTGCTGGACCTGAAGCGCTATGAAGAAGCGCTGCAAAGCTGTGACCGCGCCTTGAAGAACCAGCCCGACTATGCCGGGGCCTTGAGCAACCGGGGCAATGCCCTGTGGGCAATGAACCGCGCCGCCGACGCTCTGGTTAGTTTTGACCGTGCGCTGAAAATCAAACCCGACTCTCCCGAAGTGCTTATCAACCGGGGCGCCGCACTGCGATCCTTGAGTCGTCCACTGGAAGCGCTGGAAAGTTATGACCAGGCCTTGAAGATCCGGCCCGATTCTGCGCTGGCGTGGAGTAACCGGGGCAACGCCTTGTGGGCGATGAACCGCGCCGCCGACGCGCTGCTTAGTTTTGCCCGTGCGCTCAAGATCAAGCCTGATTATCCTGAGGGGTTGAGCGGGCAGGGTGCGGCACTGCTTACGATGGGTTGTTCACTAGAGGCGCTGGAAAGTTGTGACCGCGCACTCAGTATCAGGCCAGACTTTGCAGAAGCGCTGTGTAATCGAGGTGCAGCACTTCAGCATCTGGGCCGTCCTACGCAGGCACTGGAAAGTTTTGACCGGGCGATTCAGATCAAGCCTAGTTATCCGGATGCGTGGAACAACCGGGGTGCTGCATTGCGCGCCTTGAACCGCCCTGCGGAGGCGTTGGAGAATTTCGAGCGTGCGATCGTTCTGGCGCCAGACTATGCGGAAGCGCACTGGAACGAAAGCCTGTGCCGGTTGATGCTGGGAGAATTTGA
>JBKJIV010000086.1:0-4380 GCA_046598365.1 Polaromonas sp.
CCTGGTGGTGCGCGACACCCAGCAGACCCAGCGCCACGAGTTATGGCTGGATTTTTTGCAGGCCGGCTCGTTGGGTACCGAAGCACGCCTGTCCCGGCTGTGCGCCTGGGTGTTGCAGGCCGACAAATTGGGCTTGAGTTACGGCCTGCGCCTGCCAAGGCAGGAGATCAAGCCTTCGAGTGGCGAGGCGCACAAGCGGCAATGCCTGGAGGCGCTGGCTTTATGTTGAGGGTTGCTGGCCTGTCAGCGAACCCGGCTTGGGGGCTATCGCCGCCCGTTTGGGCTGGGTTTGTCGAAGCTGTCTTTGCCTCTGCTGTTCGTGGCTTGCCAGCAAGCCGGGTCTCGCCCCGGCGGGCGAGGCACTTTTCTTTGCGTCGCCAAAGAAAAGTACCCAAAAGAAAGGCGACCCGATGGTCCGGGTCCCTCCGCTTCGCTGCGGGCAACCTGCGGTGCTCGCCAAAAACGGGGTCTCGCTCGAACTCGGCTTCGCCTCAGACAATCGCGAGCCCTGATCCGTTTTCGGCTGCGCTCCTCGGCCCAGCCCGACGGGTGGGGGGAACAGATGCGGATGCGGGGAGGTGAGGACGCGCTTTGCGTCCTCACCGGAGTCCGATGGCGCTCCCGCTCCCGATTTCGTCTCCCACCCCTTCTGGCTGCGCCGAGGAGCGGAGGTCCAGCCGGATCAGGGCTCGCGATTGTCTGAGCGCAGCGAGTTCGAGCTCGACCCCGGCTGGACCGAGCACCACAGGTTGCCCCGGAGCGAAGCGCAGGGGACCCAGACAGTAGGGTCGCCTTTCTTTTGGGGACTTTTCTTTGGCGACGCAAAGAAAAGTGCCTCGCCCGCCGGGGCGAGACCCGGCTAGCAGGCAAGCCCTTACGGCACGAGTAAACCACCATGGATCCCGGATCGGGCCTGCCCCGGACATGATCCGGGGTCCGGGATGACGACTTTAGGGCTTGGCCAGACTCAACCCGGACGGAAGGGACGGCCCAACCTCAAACCGGCCAAACCACTCCCTTGTCATTAAGAATCGCATCCAGCGGCACATCATGCGGCTCTGCCTCCAGATCGGGCAACCAACCGTGGCTGTAGCCCAGCCCTACCGTGAGTGGCCGCGGCTGCAAGGTGGCCAGCGTGCGGTCATAAAACCCACCGCCATACCCGAGCCTAAAACCGCCTGGACCGTACCCGACGCAGGGCACAAACAGCAGGGTCGGGACGATCAATTCGGTGTCCTTCGGTTTGGGTATGCCGTAAGCATCCTCCTCCATCGGGCAACCCGGATACCAGGCGTGAAAGGTCAGTGTTTTATGCGCCTTGTTAACCACGGGCAAGCCAATTTTGCGCGGTGAGCGACTGGCCAGACCTTCGGTCAGTGTTTGGGTTGCACCATCGGGGACCAGCGGCGTTTCTGGTTCGAAAAACTCCCCCAGGACTGCATCTTCCTGCCAACGGTAAAGCGCAGGAAGGGGGTCAAATTCGCCTTTGATCGGCCAATAGGCTCCGATCACCGCATCTTCCCGCCCCACCAGCCATATGCGCATGACACGCTGTAACAAGTCGGCGCGTTGTACCCGGTCGGGCAAGCTCATGCGTTGTTCAATCAACGCTTTTCGTGCGGTTAATTTGTCCATAATGTCCTGATGCTATCCAAATTTATCTATTCAGCCCTGATTTCCGCTCTGCCCTGCTGCATGATGCTTGCGCCCGCATGGGCTCAAAACAACGGTTCCCGTGGTGATGATGTTGTGCTGGAAATGAACCAGGCCTCCAAACGCGGCGACAGAGCACGCCTGTCCCAGTTGCTGCCGCAGGCACGCGGCCATGCCCTGGAACCCTGGGCGGCGTACTGGGAACTGAAGGCCAGACTCGGCGAAGCCAGCGCGCAGGAGGTGCAGGAATTTCTCACGCGCTACGCTGGCAGCTACCAGGAAGATCGCTTGCGAAACGACTGGTTGCTCTTGCTCGGCCAGCGCCGCGACTGGGCCGCATTTTCCGCTGAGTACCCGAACTATCGCATGGGCGACGACAAAGAGGTGCGCTGTTACGCGCTGCTGATCGAGCATTTGAAAAATCCCGGAGCCGATGCACGTATCACCGACGAAGTCCGGAAAAACTGGATGGCCCAGCGCGAGGCGGGCGACGGCTGCACCGCTGCCGCGGCACGGCTCGTCGGCAATAAAAATCTCACCGCGCACGATGTCTGGGTCAAGGCCAGGCTGGCGACCGATGCGAACAGGCCGCGTGCCGCGCGTGAAGCGGTTGAGATCATCGCTCCGGACGCCTTGAACTTGCTGGCAGAGCTCAACGCCAGCCCCGTGAAATTTCTGAGCACCAAAATGCTTGCGATCAGGGACGTGCGTCGGGAAATCATTGTTCTGGCGCTGGTGAAGCTGGCGACCACGGATGCAGATGGCGCCGCGCGTTTTGTGGAAGACAAATGGGGCATGCAGCTCACGGGCGAAGAGCGCAACTGGGTCTGGGGATCCATTGGCAAACAGGCAGCCAGCCGCTTAAGCGGCGATGCGCTGGGCTACTTCGCCAAAGTCAGCAAGGATGCGGACATGAGTGACGACATGCTGGCCTGGAAAGTGCGCGCCGCGCTGCGCACGGAGCGCGAACCGCGCTGGCCTCTTGTCTTGGGCGCGATCAATGCGATGAGCGATGAGGCCCGCAAGGACCCCACCTGGGTTTACTGGAAAGCGCGCGCCCTGCTCAGCAACGCGCCCGCCCCCACCGCCAGCGGCCAGGTATCGCCGCAGCGTGCTGAGGCGCAGGCTTTGCTCCAGTCGATCGCCTCGGTGCGCGGTTTTTACGAACAGCTGGCGCTTGAGGACTTGGGACAAAAAATCACCGTGCCTGCCCGCCCAGCACCCCTGAGCCCGGAAGAAAAAGAATCAGCGCGGCTCAATGCAGGTCTGAATCGCGCGGCTTATGCCATCGCCCTCGGTTTGCGCCCCGAAGGAACACGCGAGTGGAACTACAGCACCAATTTGCATCAGCGGGGCGGCATGAGCGACCGCGAGCTGCTGGCCGCGGCGCAGTTTGCCTGCGACCGGTCTATCTGGGACCGTTGCATCAATACCAGCGAACGCACCAAAACCGAGATCGATTTCGAGCAGCGGTTTCCCATGCCGTTTCGTGATGCCGTCATTCAGCGCAGTCAGAGCATTGGCCTGAACCCGGCTTATGTGTATGGCCTGATACGTCAGGAATCACGTTTCATCATGGACGCCCGATCGGGTGTGGGTGCATCAGGTCTGATGCAGGTGATGCCAGCCACCGCACGCGAAACCGCACGCTACATCGGCATGACGGGCTTTACCGCCAACCAGATCAACGACCGGGACACCAACATCATCATCGGCACGGCATACCTCAAGCGCGCACTGGATGACTTCGGTGGCTCCATGGCACTGGCTGCTGCCGCCTATAACGCGGGGCCAGGCAGGCCACGCAACTGGCGCAACGGCCCGGTGCTGGACGCCGCCATCTGGGCAGAAAACGTGCCTTTCAGTGAGACGCGCGACTACGTGAAAAAAGTGTTGTCCAACACCACCAACTACGCAGCTCTAATGACCGGGCAGCCGCAGTCGCTGAGGTCCCGGCTTGGCACCGTGGGACCACGTGATGCATCGGCGCCACCGCTAGACGAAAAAATGCCCTGAGGCGGTCAAGCCCTGCCCATCCGATCTTCTGCCGACAGGACCAAGCCATGAGTTCCAGCGTGATGCAAGACATTGTGGACACTGTTGTTTCTGAATTTTCGGATGGCACCGACACCGAACAGATCACACGGGTGGTGTTGCGCCTGCTGACGGCGGCGCTGCTTGGCGGCATGCTGGGCTGGGAGCGCGAGCACCAGGGCCAGGCGGCAGGGGTGCGCACCCACATGCTGGTGGCGATGGGGGCCGCATTGTTCGTGCTCGTGTCACAACAGCTTGGCATGCAAGCGGACGATCTGAGCCGCGTGATTCAGGGTGTCACTGCGGGTATCGGCTTTTTGTGCGCGGGTACGATTCTCAAGGGCGACAAGCCTGGGGATGTGAAAGGCCTGACCACCGCAGCGGGCATCTGGCTGACGGCGGCGATTGGCGTTGCCGCAGGTCTGGGGCGCGAGTTCACGGCCCTTTTGGGCGCCTTGCTGGCCTTGGCCATCCTCGCATTGGTGCCCCATGTCGTTCCGCTATTCGGGTCAGGACCAGCCAAAAATACAGACGGAGACAACGGCGGAAAAGACGGGCGTTGAGCGCCCGTGTGCAGTGCGCCTCAGGCCTTGACGCGCTGGGACAGAAATTCACCTTCGTAGTCTTTGGCCAGTGACAATTTTTCGGCCTCGCTCAGCACCTTGCCGGCCAGCTGGAAGATGCCCTGCTCTT
>JBKJIV010000215.1:0-23378 GCA_046598365.1 Polaromonas sp.
TGGCCGCAACTTATCCGAAATACGATACGGAAATGACCAGATACAAACAGCGCGCCCATCAGAAATAGCCGAAGGGGTAAACCAGATAGCCCCGTTGCAACATCAGCGCAACCAGTAGCAGGCAAAAGAAGGAAAATCGAAAAGTAATGGTCAGAGCGGATGTTTGACGTACGCGCGAGCAAACGAAAGCGATCACAAAATGCGAATGATGAAAATAGTGGGTGGCGTGCTGGCCCTGCTGCTTATGGCCGTAGCGGGGGTTGTCGTTGTGGGATTTTTGGGAGGCGAGTCGAACATGCAAGACCACTGCGCCTCCGTATCTTCTGGAGCCGCGATCAAAGATGTTGAGTTAGCTGCGCGCAACAAAGGGTACCGATACCACAAGGGAATCGAACAAAAGTCGGGCTCGGGTGAATATGTGTCGTTGGTAACAAGCAGCGCGTCAATGGGCCGCTTTGTTTGCGAGATTCATCATGACGGCGCCAAGGTCATCAAAACGCGTTACGTTCAGAATGATTAACGGTGTATGCCTGCGCATCAGGTCGTCCTGCAGATAGGCGTTATCAATTAAAAAGCCTACCGCGCCTCCATCTTGCACTTTTCCAGCCCGGCGCAGGCCGTGCTGGAAACGGATGGTCTTCTGGTTGTCAGGCCGGACGCGGTGTGCAACCAGCGAGCGACCCACCGAGCTAAACAGTGCCAGCGATGAGGCGCGGTTTCATTCCCCTTGTATGTCACAAGAAATCGAACTAGACGTATCTGCTAAAGGAAGTATGCAAAGCGAGCGATCCATCACAGCGGGTTTTGTTCTGGTCGTGATGAGCGTGATCCCAGGATGCGGCACTGTTAATGAGGCTGCCCTGAAGTCTCCGACGGTCGCAGGCAGCAGGCCGCCAACCCCCTATATGGATGTTGGGCAATCTGTGGACGCGCAGCAGATGCACAGCGCAAGGCGAGCGGATCTGGCGCGCATCGGGGTTTATTGGCAGATGGATGAACCGGTATGGCTGTCGAGCCTGTACGACGCCAAGGAAGTTTATCGCTTGTGGTACAGGCCCAGCCTTTACGATTGGAGTGTTGTTCGGGTTGTGCACACTGGACGAAACTGGACATTGTCGGTTCGTACCTTGGATTCGCGCGACCGTCGTACGCTCAGCAAATGTCTCTTTTCAAAAAAACAGTCCGATCCGCTGCTGTGTCGCCCGCCGATGCTCAAGGTGAACAGTGAGCGTACGCTGCAACCGCAGGAGGTTGAGCAGTTGTTGCAGCTACTGGGGAAACTGGATTTCTGGAATCAGCCAGAAGTGGTGAAGGTGTTGCCCGAGTTCGATGGCGTGGACTGGGTGCTGGAAGGCATGCAGGAGGGCGGGAAAACGCGAGAGGTGCGCCGCCATGATCCGCCTGAAAATGAGGCGTTCTATCAGTTTGCTGATCACCTGCTGACCTTGGGAAAGGTTTCACGGCCGTAGGGAGTGGACTGCTTGGTGTAACGGCGCGCAGGTGCAAAGATAGTTCTTCCCGGGCCGAAGAAGGGAAACATGAAGAAATAGCAAATAGAAAAAGGAGATTCAACATGAAACTTAATAGCCGCGGCATCATTTCTATTTTCGTCATCCTCACCTCAATCACCAGCGTGCAGGCGCAATCTCCGCGCGAGCAGCTGAGCCAGATGGTTGAGCAGTTACAAAAGGCTCCAACCGACAGCGCGTTGCGGGAAAAGATCATCAAGTTGGCACCCACGCTGAAGCCATCGCCCGCCTTGCCTGACGTGGCGGTCACCTTCGAAGGCCGCGCGCAGTTCGCCTTCAGGAGCGCCAAATCGGAGAGCGATTTTCTCGCTGCGGCTCAGGAGTATGAAAAGGCAGCCTTAGCTGCTCCGTGGGTGCCGGGCTATTACGCCGATCTGTGCACGATCTACGAAAAAGTGGGCAAGTTCGAGGACGCCAAACGCCACTGCGGGTTTTATCTGATCGCTCTCTCCGACCCCGCGCAGATCACCGATGTCAGACGGCGTATTGCCGGGCTTGACTTCGGGATCGAAAAGGCGAATTCGCCGCAAGCGCGGGCAGAACGGGAGCGCGACGAATTTGCGATTTTCCTTCGTCAAAACGAAGGTGCCGTGTTCAAGCACATTCCTAATAAGCAACGTAGTGAATTTTGGGAGGTGATAAAAATTCAAAATGGTGGGGTCCTTTTCGAAACTTACGACCAGACAGCAGAGACGCTGCATGACAACCCTCATCTGCGAGGCCGTCCTATGCTGTCTTCAGCATCGCCCGCTAAACTCACGGGGTTCACCAGCAGCTATGAAACGCGTGGCACCCGTGGCCATGTTAATGTTTTGAAGCTGACTTTCTCACGCGATGGAAAAATCTTGACGCATGAAGGCGATAGTGACGTTTATGCAAAAGGGCCGAGCGGCACCTACAGTGAACATAGCCGCTCGTACTTCACGAAGATTTTTCAGCGGCAGTAGTTGCGATCCGCCTCGGTCATAGCAAGCAAGCGTCAATCAACCAGGGCGAAAGGTCGCCAGTGCGCGCTCAAGGGCGGGTCGGTGCTTCTCGAATTTGTCGCGCACGGCACGAAGCTCGACGATGAAGAAGGCGTCCGCCGTCCGGAATACCTTTCCCTCTACATGCATCGGGACTGCGGCCGCGCCCTGATGCATCGGCGTGGGACCGCCGTGTTCGTAGTCGCGCGCGTACGACTTGGATTCGGCCGGCGCCGCTGAATCGTCGGAGAACAGCGCCTTCGTCGAAGCGAGCATTTTGTCGTCGGCCTTTCGCGACAAGCGCGTCACGGAAATTACGGCACCGAGTATTACGCCCTCATGCTGCGGATGGGCGTCACCGATGAACTCTGTTCTGGAAGCCAATTTCCCGGTCGGGGCCGGATCGGCGTCGCGGGGCCAGCCTTTCGGCGCGTCGAGAAAAAAGCCCGCAGCGTCTCGGTAGGGCTCGTAGCTCGGCCCTTGGCGGCAGGCAGCCAACAGAATCAAAGCTGCTAACAGCAAAAACCTCATTTCCGTCCTCCCTCGACCTGGTTGACCATGTCCAAGAATGCAGCATAGGAAGTATGAAATGCCTCCCCTGAAAAATCAAGATAAGCGTTATTCGTTTTGAAATATTGCAGTTCTGGGGCCCTGAGTTACGCTTGGTGCCATGAAAAAAGCCTACCGCGCCTCCATCTTGCACTTCACCGGCCCGGCGCAGGCCGTGCTGGAAACGGATGGTCTTCTGGTTGTTGGGCCGGACGCGGTGGGCCGGCAGGTGGTGCAAGCTATTGGGCCTTACGACCAGCTCTCGTTGCGCTATGCCGATGTTCCTGTGCAGCATCTGCCAGGGCGCATCATCGCGCCTGGTTTTGTGGACATGCATATTCACTACCCGCAGCTGGATGTGATCGGCTCGCCGGCTGATGGCCTGCTGCCCTGGCTGGAAAATTACACATTTCCGCATGAGAAAAAGTTCTCTGACCAAGACCACAGCGCGCAGACGGCAACTTTTTTTATTGATGAACTGTTGCGTCACGGCGTGACCACGGCGCTGACTTTTGCGACCTCGCATCCTGAATCCGTCAACGCACTGTTTGCCGAAGCCCAAAGGAAGCAGCTTCGCTTGATGACAGGCAAGTGCCTGATGGACCAGCACTCGCCCGATGGCGTTCGCGACGAAACCGAGCAAAGCCTGCTCGACACCGAAACGCTGATTAAACGCTGGCATGGCGTGGACCGGCTGGGTTACGTCATCACGCCGCGTTTTGTGCCCAGTTGCAGCGAGGCGCAACTGCGTGGCGCCGGAGAACTGGCTGCCAAATATGCGGACGTGTGGATTCAATCGCATGTTGCGGAAAACCGCGACGAGATTGCCTGGGTGCACAAGCTCTACCCGCAAGCGCGGAGTTATCTCAGCGTCTATGAACAGTTTGGGTTGCTGAGGCCGCGCGCCGTTTATGCGCATTGCATCCACATTGACGACGAAGACCGTGCGCTGATGCATGGCACCGGCACGGCCGCTGCGGTCAGTCCGACCAGCAACCTGTTTTTGGGTAGCGGCTTCTTTGACTACGAGGCGGCAGAGCGCACCGGATTTTTATACGGCCTGGCTAGTGACGTGGGGGGAGGTACCAGTTTCAGCCCTTTTCACACCATGCTGGCTGCCTATTACGTGGGCCGTGAAGGGCAAACCAAAACCGGCGTGTCGCTCAAGCCTCAGCAACTGTGGTGGCAACACACGGCCGGGGCGGCCCAGGCGCTAGGCCTCGAAGGCGTGGTGGGTAACTTGCAACCCGGTTGCGAGGCGGACTTTGTGGTGCTCAATCCGCAAGCCACGCCACTGCTGGCCCGGAAAACCGCTCAGGCAGGTAGCCTGGACGAGCTGCTGTTTGCGCTGATTGTGCTCGGCGACGACCGTGTGGTCGAGCAAACGGTGATTTCGCAGGCTGGCGCCGTCGTGTAGCCTGGCGCGAAGGTGGGCCCGGAGCCCCTCAACAACCTGCCCGGCTGCGTTCTGCTTCCGCATCGCGTCGGTTCTGGTTCAGGCTTTCCATGGCGGCAACGTTGCCGCCGCTGCGCTGGGTTTTTTGTATGACATCAATTTTTGCAGCGATGTTGCTGCAAAGCGCTTTTTTATTCTCGGCGACTCGACGTGCCGCGCTCTCGTCACCCTGCACAGTCGCTGTGGCTTTGGTATCGGCAGTCGTGGCCTGAGGGGAGGTGCCACCAGGAGCCGTCTGGTCTTTGCCCTGCAGTTTCAAGCCTGCGGCAATCATGGCGGCAGCTTGCTCGGCCTGCTTTTTGGCTGCGATGCAATCGGCTTCAATGGCCGCACGTATTTCCGGCGCTGACCCGCGTTTGCTGTACACGTCAGTGATCAGGTTTTTTTCGTCTTCAGACGCGTTGAGTTTCAGTTTCTCCGCCAACGCCCCGGCTTCACGTGACCAGACAATTTTCTGGGAATCAATACCGCGCTGCCTGCACTGGCCGTCCGTGCTTGCCGAAGCGACCGGCTTTGGAGCGCTGTCAAAATTGCGCACTTCTTTTGCGGGCTGCGCGCCTTCACAGGGCCGGTCCTGGTACGCGCTCCCGCAGCGATACATTTTTTGGGCCTGTGCCGTCATGCTCAGCAGCAGCAACAGCGCGCTCCCCGCCGCAAGTCCCAGCCATTTTTTGTGGTTCATTGTTGACGCCCCCTCTATTTTTGGTGCGCCATTTAACCACGCGGGCTGGGCTGCCTGCTAAATCAACTTCTTGTCGCGAAGGTGTTTTGCCAGGCCGCAATAGCCCTCCTTCGTCAGGATGTCGATTTCTCGGCTTGCCGGCAACAATTTTTCCTTTAATTCCAGGGCGGACTTTTCGCCATTGCTTTTCCGCACCAGGGTCAAGGTCTGCTCAAACCTGGAAATGTCACCCAGGCAGACGGCGGCGTCTTGCTGCACTTTCCTGGCAACAGGGGAGGCCGCGTTTTGAGCGTGGGCAAAGCTTCCCGCCGTCAGCGCAGCGGTGACCAGGGGCAAGAACGAGAGGGTGATCAGGTTTGATTTCATGGGAACCTCCAGAGTTAGGGAAAACCATAGGTTCTGCTACTTGCATGACTTTTTGAAGACTGGTTCCACTATTTGCATGACTTTTTGAAGAAACTTGGAGGGGGTGAGCGCCTACTCGCGTTGGCGCACTTCTAGAATGGAGGCTACAACAGGGTTACGGAAAAGACGACATGAGTATCAAAAGCGACAAGTGGATACGCCGTATGGCTGAGAGCACCGGCATGATTGAGCCCTTCGAGCCGGGGCAAATACGCGAGAGTGAAGGCAAAAAAATCATCAGCTACGGCACCAGCAGCTACGGCTACGACATCCGTTGCGCGCCCGAGTTCAAGGTTTTCACCAACATCCACAGCACGGTGGTGGACCCGAAAAACTTTGATGAGAAGAGTTTTGTCGATTTTTCAGGGGACAGCTGCATCATTCCGCCCAACAGCTTTGCGCTGGCTCGCACCATGGAGTACTTCCGCATTCCGCGTAACGTGCTGACCATCTGCCTGGGCAAAAGCACCTATGCCCGCTGCGGCATCATCGTCAACGTCACGCCGTTTGAGCCCGAGTGGGAAGGTTATGTGACGCTGGAGTTCTCCAACACCACGCCACTTCCGGCCAAGATCTACGCGGGCGAAGGCTGCGCCCAGGTGCTGTTTTTTGAAAGCGACAAGGACGATGTCTGCGAGGTCAGCTACAAGGACCGCGGCGGGAAATACCAGGGGCAGGTTGGGGTGACTCTGCCCCGGGCTTGAAAATAGCCGCCCGGGCTATTTCACCAGTAGCACGGGAATTTCGCAGTCAGCCACCACACGCTGCGCCACGCTGCCCATCAGGGCCCGGCTGAGCAGGCCCTGGCCGTGTGTGCCCATGACGATCATGTGTGCTTTTTCGCGCTTGGCCACGCGCAGGATTTCTGTCGTCGGTGAGCCCACCACCGCCATCGTCTGGTACGCGATTTTGTGGCGCTTCAGAAAGCGGTCAATGGGATCGAGCACCTTGCGAGACTCATCGGCGTGATAGGCGGTGATATCTGCTGCGCCCAACATCGACTTGACGCGCGGTGGCACCGGGTGCTGCACGTTCAGTACCACAACCTGGTCTGACGGGCCGGCCAGGTTTTCGTGGGTGGCCAGAAACGCAAGCGCTTTTTTTGTGTGTTTACTGCCGTCGGCGGCGAACAGAATCTTCATTTTTTCTCCTCGGTTGAAGTGGAATCAGCGCAACACTAACACGGGACCGCTGCTGTGCGTGAGCACATGGTGGGATCTGCCAAGGTTGACGCGACACCTGCAGCTTAGGACCGAGCGTGTCCGGCAGTGTTGATCCATGTCAAGCGGCGCTAGCGCGAGGGTGAGCGCATGTTCGGTCTGGCGTCCGCAGCGGCCATGACACAGCTTGTACACTGTGCCATGCTTTTTCCCCTCCCGGGCAGTCTGGACGCCACCTCTCTGCACAGCCACCCCGGTGATGCCGCAGCTTTGCTGGGCGGGCTGCTCGATTCGGCCATGGACGGCATCATCACGGTGGATCATGCGCAGCGCATTGTGCTTTACAACCGCGCCGCGGAAAAACTCTTTGGCTGGCCCAGTGACGAGGTGTTGGGCCAATCGCTGGACCGATTGATGCCGGCACGGTTTCAGCGCGGGCATGCCGAACATATTCGCCGTTTTGCCACCACCGGCGTAACTTCAAGGCGCATGGGCGACGGCACTGTTATCTACGGCCTTCGCGCCAACGGGGAAGAGTTCCCGTTGGACGCATCCATTTCCCAGCTCGACACCGCTGACGGCAAGCTTTACACGGTGATCCTGCGCGACGTGACCGAGCGGGTCAGGGCGCAAGAAGAGCGCAGTGCTTTTGCTGCGGCGGTCAATGCCGTGCGAGAGGAAGAAAAAACCCGGGTCGCTCGCGAGTTGCACGACGAACTGGCGCAGTCGTTGACGGCATTGAAAATGGACGCCATGTGGCTGCGTGACCAAACTGCCGGTGCCCCTGTTCACAGCAAACTGACCGAGATGCTGGCGATGCTGGACCACACGATTGCAGCGACCCGTCGCATTGCTTCCGACCTGCGCCCGTTGCTGCTGGATGACCTGGGCCTGGTGCCCGCCCTGGAATGGCTGGTTCACAGTTTCGTGCAACGAACCGCAGTGGCCTGTGAGCTTTCAGCCGACGAAACGCTGGAGCTGCACGAGCCGTATGCCACGGCGGTGTTTCGCATTGTTCAGGAGGCGCTGGCCAATGTGGCCAAGCATGCTGGAGCCTCCCAAGTCAACATCACGATCGAACGTTTGCCCGGTCGAGTCTCGCTGGCTGTGCGGGACAACGGACGTGGGTTCGTGGTCGGGGCGCCGCGCCAGCAGCACTCCCTGGGCCTGATGGGACTGCGCGAGCGGGCTGTGTTGCTCAAGGGCCATGTGGTGATCGACAGCGGTCCGGGTTGCGGCACCTGCGTCAAGGTGGACATTCCCCTGTCGGCCGGGGGTAGCGGGTCGTGATCAAAATCGTGATTGCCGACGACCACGCGATCGTGCGCGAAGGGCTCAAGCGCATCGTCTCTTCGGTGGACGACATGGAGGTGACGGGGGAGGCTGCCGACGGCACCGAAGTCATGCAGCGCGTGCGCGAATTGAGCTTTGACGTGTTGATGCTTGACCTGTCGATGCCGGGGCGCAGCGGCATGGAACTGATCAAGCTGGTACATGCCGAAAAACCCAAGCTGCGTATTCTGGTGCTCAGCATGCACCAGGAGCTGCAGTACGCCGTGCGGGCCATCAAGTCGGGCGCCAGTGGTTACCTGACAAAAGAGAGTGCGCCTTCGCTGCTGGAGCAGGCAATCCGCAAACTGGCAGGCGGTGGGGCTTTTATCAGTGCTGAGGTGGCAGAGCAACTGGCTCTCGGCGCCATGCCCGGTGGTCAGGGTTTGCCGCACGAAAGCCTGTCGAACCGGGAGTTCGAGGTGCTCCGTCTGCTGGTGGCGGGCGTGTCGGTGACGGACATCGCGTTGCGCCTGAAGCTGTCCGTCAAGACGGTCAGCTCGCACAAGGCCAACCTCATGCAGAAGATGGGGCTGCAGAACCAGAGCGAGTTGATCCGCTACGCGCTCAAGCACGACCTGGTCGATCAACTCTAGCAATCTGGGCCGGTCGCGTCCGGGTTGTCTCTCAGACTATTCCTAGTCGCCCCCAGCTTCTGCTGAGGGGATTTATCAGTGTGCACAGGGGCGAAATTTCGGCGCTGGCCGATGGCTCTGCGGCCGCACTGTCGCGACAGTAGAGGCATGTCTGATTCCCGCCCCTGCAGCGTCAAAGTCTTCCTCGCCGAAGACTCCGCACTGATCCGCGATCGGGTCATCGGTCTGTTGCAGGCTGCTGCCATGACGATCGTGGGCTACGCCCAGACCCCGCAGGCCGCCATCGACGGTATCCTCGCCGCTCATCCGAGTGTGGTCGTGCTGGACGTGCAGCTGGAAGGTGGATCGGGCCTGGAAGTGCTGCTCGCCGTGCGTCATGCGGCGCCGGACATCGCTTTCGTGGTGTTCAGCGGCAACGCGGGCCCGGCCTACCGCAAGGCCTATCTTGGCGCGGGGGCCGAGACTTTCCTCGACAAAAGCACGCAATCCGATCAGCTTGTACAAGCTGTCACAAAAGCATCGCACCATGTTCATCTCTGATGTTGATGCCTTGCCAGCCGTGGTGGGTACGCGTGTGCCCAGGCCGAATTCGGAGGTTGTGTGTCGCGCGAGGCGGCAGCGCAGCGCGGGCTTGCGTGCGTTGGCGCACAGACGCTGGCCAACATCGGGCGCACCGTGTACCAAACGCCATTTGTGCAATCGCCGGCCCGGCTTCGTGCTCGCTGCAGCCCGAGCTTCATTCCATTTCCCGTTTTGAACACAGTAAATTCCCCAAAGGAACACCCCATGTCCACCGCCACCCTGGAATCCGCAGTTTCTCCTGTCCGGATGTTGGTCCGTCAAACGCCAGGTACCAGCGCGCCAGTAGCACCCCTGGTGACGCACTGCTCGAATTGCCACTTGCGTGACCTCTGTCTGCCCTGCGGCATGACAGGGGGCGACGTCGAGCGTCTCGACAGCCTGATGTTCGGTCGGCGCAAGGTGGTGGCTGGCCAGACGCTGTACCGTGAAGGTGACGGGTTTCAGTTCATCTATGCAGTACGCAGCGGTACCTTCAAAGCCAGCCTGCTGCTGAGCGACGGCCGTGAGCAAGTCAGTGGCTTTTACATGGCGGGTGAACTCATGGGTCTGGACGGTGTGGCCCACGGCACCCATGCCAGCAGCACGATGGCGTTGGAAGACGCTGAAATCTGCGCCATTCCTTATGCCCACTTTGCCTCTGTGGCGGCCAGCAATTCAGGTATGCAGCATGTGGTCAGCCGGCTGATGAGCCGCGAGATTGTTCGCGAGCACAGCCTCATGGTCTTGCTGGGAAGCATGAACGCAGAAGAGCGGTTGGCGGCCTTTTTGCTGAACCTGTCACAGCGCCTGAAGGCGCGGGGCTATTCGGCCAGTGAATTTCATCTGCGCATGTCGCGCGCAGAAATTGGCAGCTACCTGGGCATGACGCTGGAGACCGTTAGCCGGACCTTTTCGGCTTTTCAGCAGCAGCGCCTGCTGGAGGTGGACAAGCGGCATATCTGCATCACCGATCTGGACGGACTGACCCGTGCCTTCGAGACGAGGGTCCATTGATCGCCTGATAAAGCGACCAGGCGCGCCATGAAGTACACGGACTATTACGCCGCACTGGGGGTGGCCCGCGAGGCAGATGCCGAAGAGATCAAGAAGGCCTACCGCAAGCTGGCGCGCCAGCACCACCCTGACATGTCCAGCGCGCCCGATGCCGAGGCACGCTTCAAGGAAGCGGGCGAGGCGTATGCGACCTTAAAGGATCCGGAAAAACGCGCGGCCTACGACAAGCTTGGCCATCGTCCCGCGGGCGAGGAGTTCGCGCCACCGCCGCAGTGGGCGCAGGACTTTGACGCCGGAGGGCACGGATTTGAAGGCGTCGATCTGGCCGACCTGATGGCCGCGATGGGACGCGGGCGCCGCGACTCTGGCGTACCTGTTGCCAGGCAGGGGCGAGACTATGAAACGAGTGTTCGCATCACGCTGGTAGATGCGCACCGCGGTACAACGGTCAAGCTTGATCTTGCGGATGCCGCAGGCGGGCGCACGCTGGAGGTCACCATCCCGCCAGGTGTCAGCGAGGGCCAGAAACTGAGGCTGCGCGGCAAAGGCGGAAAAGGCCACAACGGTGGTGGCGATGGGGATATTTACCTTCACATCACGCTGGCGCCGCACCCCCTGTTTCGCGCAGACCACCATGACCTGTACTTTGACCTGGCGCTGGCGCCCTGGGAAGCAGCGCTGGGTGCAGAGGTGGAAGTGCCGACGCTTGGCGACCCTGTGCTGCTCACGGTGCCGCCGTGCACACGCTCAGGCCGTAAGCTGCGTCTGAAAGGCCGGGGGCTGACCAACGGCCGGGACGGCAACGGCGACCTGTATGCCGTCGTACGCATCGATGTGCCCGCCAAATTGTCCGACCGCGAGCGGGAACTTTTCATGGAACTGGCCGGTGGGTCGCGTTTCAATCCCCGAGTGAATTCCAGCAAGGAGTATCCGCATGACACAACAACGGCCTGATCTTGTATGGCTGGATGCGCGCGAAGCTATCACTGCCTCTGAGTTGGCACGGGTCTGTGCCCTGAGTTTGGCCGAGTTGGAAGAGCTGGTGGATTATGGTGTATTGGTACCGGTGGAGGAGGCCAGCCAGGAACGCCTCTTTGGCGCTGAATGCGTGATGCCTTTGCGCACAGTCGGCAGACTGCGGCAGGATTTCGATCTGGACCTGTTCACCATGGGGATACTGCTGGGCTACCTGAACCGGATCGACGTGCTGGAGCTGGAGCTGCTGTCACTGAGGGCACAACTTCCCGGACAGTCGCACACGGCATAGTTGTTGCTGAAATTCGCTGGCCAGCGCTTTGACGGTTGTTGCATTCAATCATCTGGATAAGCGGCACTTTGTGGGCGCGAGCTGTTCGACTGGGCACTCAGTTTTGCGCGTTGTGTCAGGCGGGGCCTTGGGACAGGGTGTAGAGCTGCGCGGATCGTGCGCCCGACCGGCAGAAGGCCAGCACCGGTGGGGGCACGGTACTCAGCGCCTCACGCATGGCGCGCACCTGCTCCGGCGTGATGGCGCCAGCGATCACTGGCAAATAGACATAGTACAGCCCCGCCGCGTGAGCTGCCTGCTCAATGTCGCGGCTCAGCGCCTGTGCGCTGCCGCCTTCACCGTCCGGCCGGTTGTTGATCACGCTGGCAAAGCCCTGCGCAGCCATGGTAGCCATATCGCCAGGTTGAAGTTGTCCAGCGACTGAGAAGGACGCGGTCAAAGGCCGCGTGGCAGGCGTTTTGTGAGTCGGCTGCACTTCTTTGTTGCCGTGCACCCGACCTTCGCTCCACTCAAAAATCGCCATGCCTGCCAGCATGGCCAGCACAAAAACCACCGCCTTGGGCTCGCCCCCGCCCAGCGACACAATCGCCGGGCCAGGACAAAAGCCGGCCAGACCCCAGCCCGCGCCGAACAACAGACTGCCGACCAGCAGGCGCTTGTCGATGTCACGCGAGTTGGGCAGGTGCAGGGCGCCGCCCAGAAATGTGGTGGTGCGCTTTTTGGCCAGGGAAAATGCGAACACGCCGACCAGAATGGCGCCGCCCATCACCAGCGCCAGGGAGGGGTCCCAGGGTCCAGCCAGATCCAGAAAGCCGATGACTTTGCCCGGGTCTGTCATGCCGGAAAGAATGAGGCCGATGCCGAAGAGCAGCCCGACCGCGAATTCAGAGATGCGATGTTTCATGGTTTTTCCTTGCAGCGTGGGGGCACGTCAGCCAGCCAGCGCGTGGCGCGCCAGATATACGGTGATAAAACCGGCGCCCATGAACGCCAGCGTGGCGACCAGAGAGCGCGGTGACAGGCGCGACAGCCCGCAGACGCCGTGGCCGCTGGTGCAACCCGAGCCGAAGCGCGTGCCCACGCCCACCAGCAGTCCTGCGATAACCAGCGTCGCCCAGCCGGCATCTATGCGCACGGCGACAGGACCGGCCAGCAGCAGATAGAGCAGCGGCGCGACCAACATGCCCAGCACGAAGGCTACGCGCCAGCCCGCGTCACCTGATTTGGGGCGCAACAGTCCGCCGATGATGCCGCTGATGCCCAGGATGCGCCCATTGACCAGAATGAACATGGCCGAGGCCAGGCCCAGCAGGATGCCACCGGCCAGCGAGGCCCAGGGCGTGAAGTTGTTCCAGTCAATGGTCATTTCTTTTTCCTTTTAGCTGTGTTGCAAAACTGTTCGTACAGGACGTTCATCACGGCCAGCGCCTGAGGGCTGTCGATCTGGTAGTAGATGTTTTTGCTTTCGCGGCGGGTGCTGACCAGGCCTTCATCGCGCAGCACGCCCAGCTGTTGCGACAGCGTAGGCTGCACGATGCCGACCATCGCTTCCAGTTCTCCGACCCGCTGCTCGCCTTGAGCCAGCTGGCAAAGCAGCAGCAGCCGCGCCGGGTTGGACAGCACTTTCATCAGGCGGCTGGCTTCTTCAGCCGAGCTGCGCAACGTGTCGATGTCCATGGTGGTTTCTGCCTGCATGGTGAGAACGCTCCATTGTTGATTCAATAAAGCAGAAGTATATTGACTAATAATATATCTGTCAATATACTATAAAATGTGAAATTAACAAAAAGGAAACGCCTGATGCCTGCAGCCGTACAGAGTTTTTTTGACCCCGCCACCTGGACCGTGAGTTATGTCGTTTATGAAAAAGAGGGTACGGCCTGCGCCATCATCGATTCGGTGCTGGACTACGACGCCAAGTCCGGGCGTACCGCTACCACCTCGGCCGACAAGCTGATTGAATTTGTGCGGCAAAAGATGTTGCGCGTGGACTGGATCCTTGAAACCCATGCCCACGCGGACCATCTGTCTGCGGCGCACTATCTGCGGGGCAAGCTGGGCGGAAAAATTGCAATCGGGGCGGCTATCACTGATGTCCAGAAGGTGTTCAAAGGCATTTTCAACCTCGAACCCGGGTTTCACCCGGACGGCCGCCAGTTTGACCACCTTCTGCAGGACGGAGAGACCTTTGCCATAGGTGCGCTGACGGCTGAAGCCCTGTCGGTGCCGGGGCACACACCGGCGTGTATGGCTTTTCGCGTGGATGACGCGGTGTTTGTGGGCGACACCCTGTTCATGCCGGATGTGGGTACGGCGCGCTGCGATTTTCCCGGCGGCGACGCCCACAGCCTCTATCGGTCCACGCGCAGGCTGCTCAGTCTGCCGGCTGAAACCCGACTTTTCATGTGCCACGACTATCCACCCGATGGGCGCCCCCCGATATGGGAGACCACAGTGGCCGAGCAGCGCGCTGGCAATATCCATGTCCACGATGGTGTCAGTGAAGAAGACTTTGTACGCATGCGTACCGCGCGCGACGCCACGCTGGAGATGCCGGTGCTGATCCTGCCTTCGGTACAGATCAACATCCGGGCCGGCGGGATGCCGCCCCCGGAGGACAACGGCGTGTCCTATCTCAAGATTCCACTCAATGCGCTGTGATCGCGTGCCGGTCTTTCATTTGGAACCAGGCGGCGCCTGGCCGGAAAAGCCACGGGAGATTACCCGGATTTTGCCGGCTTGTTCATCCTGCTTTCTCTTGCCTCGGGGGTGGAGGGCATCCCGATCACCACCGAAATTTCTGACAGCCCAGCCAGGTGCCCGTCGGTACCGGTAACCCCAGCCTGGGCGCTGACTGGGCAGGCGGGTTCTTCTGCCCCTGCCACCGCTCCACGTTTGATCTGGCGGAGCGGGTGTTCAAGAACAAGTCTGCACCGACAAGCCTGGAGGTGCCGCCGCGCAGGTACATTGCAGATGGCACGTTGCTGATCGGCCAAGACAACAGCGCAGCCTGATCCCCCTTGGTCTGCGTGTCCCGTGGTGGCGTGCGCTTCGGTAGTGAGGCTGCAGCAAAGCTATCTGACGGGGAATGCCTCGCCCAAAGTGAGGCAATACATCTTATCGAGGTGGCGGTACGAAGCGTTTCACTTGATCTGCATCAAATAGGCCGCCGGTGGGCAACGTACTCTTCCAATCTTCAACTGTGCGCATGGAGGCAATGCATGGACATGCTGGACTGGGCGCGAGGCCCCCTGCTTTATGCTGCCTTGACGGTCTTCGTCCTGGGCGTGGCATGGCGATTTTATGCACTGAGCCGGTTGCCGGTCACACCTGTGGTTGCCCCGGCACGCAAGTCGTTCAGCAGGTCCGAAGCTTTGCGAGCGGCGCTTGCGCGCATGTGGCCTCGCAAGGGATTCCGGGCAAGCGCCACACTGGTGACGTTCAATCCCTATGTCTTTCACATCGGTTTGGCGTTGGTCTTCTTCGGTTACGCGCCACACATCGCCTTCATTCGACGCCTGACTGGCTTGGGCTGGCCAGCACTGCCGGATCCCGTGATGTATCTTGCGGCCGCAGCCACCATCGTGTCCCTGTTGATGGCATTGATGTTCAGGCTGACTGATCCGGTGCTCAAGAAGATCTCCCGCGCCGATGACATGCTGACCTGGTTTTTCACGATGCTGCCGTTGATCACCGGCATGGCCTTGGTAGGCGAGCCTTCTTCGGCCATCCTGGCGCAATCGCATGTCTTGTATCGAGGCCCGCTTGCGATTCATCTGCTCAGTCTGGAATTGCTGTTGGTCTGGTTCCCGTTCGGCAAGCTGATGCATGCCTTCCTGTTCCTGCCCGGGCGCATGCAGCTGGCCACTTTCCTCGGACGTCGGGGGGTGCGCCCATGATCGACATGAAAGTCTTCAAGCAGTTCCAGGAGGCCATTGCGCATCTGGGCGAGATGGCGAAGCCCGAGCCCATGGCCGACGGGGAGCGGGTGTCCCGGGCCAAGGCGGTGATGCATCGCAAAATCGACCGTGGCTTGGCGCTCGACCTCGAGTCCTGCGTGAACTGCGGCTACTGTTCAGAGGCCTGCCATTTCTTCCAGCCCACACAGGACCCGAAATACACGCCGACCCGCAAGCTCGACCTGCTGCGGCGCGTGCATGCACGAGAGACTTCGGCATTCGCCCCGATCAAGCGCCTGTTCGTTCGTGACATCAGCATCGAGGACCTGCACGAGTGGCAGGAGCTCGTCTATGACTCCTGCACCGAATGTGGCCGTTGCAGCATGGTGTGTCCCATGGGGATCAACATCGCCCGTGGCGTCAACGTGATGCGCGAGGCTCTGTCGGAAGCGGGGCTGGCGCCGCTGGAGTTGATGGCGGTCGCCCAGGAGCAGGAAGGCCGCGGCACCGTGTTCGGCGTTGGCCCGGCCGAGCTGGCGCAGGTTGTGAAGGCGCTGCGCGACCAGGGCATCCGTGTTCCGCTGGACGAGCCACGGGCCGACGTGATGCTCGTCACCACAGTGATCGACGTGCTGCTGTTCCAGGATGCACTGGCCGCAACGGCGCGAATCCTCAATCACCTGGGCGTGTCATGGACGCTGCGCAGCGCGGGGTTCGAAGCCGCCAATTTCGGGCTGCTTTCGGGCAACGAGGCACTGCAGAAGGCGGCGAGCCAGCGGCTGATCGACGAGGCGGTTGCGATTGGTGCCAAGGCGGTGATCCTTCCCGAGTGCGGCCACGCCTACCCGGCGCTGCGCTGGGAGGGCAAGCTGGCCGATAGGAAACCGCTGCCGTTCGAGGTGCTTGCCGCGGCCGAGTTCGTGGGGCGCGAGATCCGGGAAGGCAGGCTCGTACTCACGCCCGGCGACCCGGCTCGCAAGCTGACCTATCACGACGCCTGCAAGCTGGCACGCCACGGCGGCGTCATTGACGAACCACGTGCTGCGCTGCGGGCGCTGGGTGTCGACTATCGCGAGACCACGCCCACGGCCGAAATGAACTGGTGCTGTGGCGGCGGCGCCGGGGCCTTCCTGATCAATCGTGCAGCGCCGCTGCGGCACAAGGCATGGGAAATCAAGCGGGCGCAAATCGATGCCACCGGCGCCGATACGGTCGTGGTGTCGTGCGCGAGTTGCCGCCTCAACTTCATGGAAGGCGCCGAAGTCGCGCAGTCGTCGATGCACATCGAAAGCCTGGTAGAGCTCGTCGCGGCTCAGTTGCCCGCGCGGCCGGCGGCACCGATCGCACAGGCCGCCGCAACCGATGTGTGAGCTGCTCGGCATGTCGAGCCTTCGCCCGGCGCAGCTGAAATTTTCGCTGGAAACGCTGGCCGCGCACAGCGCGGGCGGCAGTACAACCCGCGACGGCTGGGGCGTCGCGTTCTACCAGAGCAACGATGCAGAGCTGTACCGGGAGCCGGTGGCGGCTAGCGACAGCCCGCTGGTGCGCTTCCTGCAGTCCCAGGGGCCGAGCACGACGCTGGCCCTCTCGCACATCAGGCATGCCACGCGCGGGGTGGTGGACCTGTCGAACACCCAGCCCTTCACGCGCGAGCTGGCCGGCCGCGCCCATGTGTTCGCCCACAACGGAGATCTGGCCGGTATCGAGCGCGCGACAAATCTGGCGTTCGACCGCTACCGCCCCGTCGGCACGACCGACTCCGAGCACGCCTTCTGCGCGCTGCTGGAGCGGCTGAACACGCTGTGGATGCCGGCCTGCGCACCGCCGACCCTGCAAGAGCGCCGTTCGGTGGTTGCGCAATTCGCCGCCGACCTGCGCAAACTGGGGCCTGCCAACTTTCTCTACAGCGATGGCCAAGTCCTGTTCGCCCACGGACATCGACGCATCCAGTCTGCCACCGGCCACATTGCGTCGCCAGGGCTTTGGGTCTGGTCATGCCACTGCGCGGACCCGGGCGAGCCCGTTCACGCCAGCGGCGTGACGGTCGCGCCGGGGTTCCAGGAAATGGTCCTCGTCGCCAGTGTGCCGCTGACGGCGGAACCGTGGCGAGCGCTCGAGGAGGGCGAACTGGTCACGGTGTCCGACGGACGAGTGATCTCAGGCTGAAGTCAGTGCTTGTGCTCGCCGCCGTCCGACCCGCCGCCCATGCCTCCCATCCCGCCCATGCCCTTGCCCATGTGGGCCATGCCGCCGTGTTTGGGCAAGGTGATCCCTTTTTCCTTCGCGCGTTTCTCCATCTCGGCGCGCGTGGTCGCAGCCAGGGCCTGGCGCTCCTCGGGCGTCTTCGCGTTGCGCATCTTCTCGTGCAAGGCCTCGCGTTCCTGTGGGCTCATCAACTCGCGGGCTGCCTTGTGGTCGCCCTCGGAGCCACCGTGCATTGATGCGGACATCTTGCCGTGCATACCCATCATCGATCCCATGCCGCCCTCCATCGAGCCCGGCTGGGCGAAGACGGCGGCGGCTGCCAGTGTGATGCCTACGAATGCGGCGCCAATGGCAAGTTTGCGATACTGTTTCATGGTCTGTTTTCCTTCAAGTGGTTGGGGATGCATGCATCAGACCATCGCCTGCCGCCAGGGATGTGTCGCCCCAATGCTGTTTTGTATCGCCACCTTGCAGGCATGCGATCTGACAGCTGGCGTTGCAAATCGGCGCGCCCGACCGCATGACCCGCACCGATCATCGCCATCATGACCATCGCTCCGGAGCACTTGCTCATCGTCGATGACGACACCGACATCCGGCAACTGCTGGGCGACTACCTGCGCGAGAACGGCTATCGCGTCACAGTCGCTGCCGACGGCAAGGGCATGCGGGCCGCAGTGGCAGCGGGCATGCCGGACCTCATCGTGCTGGACGTGATGCTTCCGGGAGAAGACGGCATCAGCCTGTGCCGCGCGGTTCGTGCCCGGTCCGAGGTTCCCATCATCATGCTGACCGCGCGGGGCGACGATACCGACCGGATCGTCGGGCTCGAAGTGGGCGCGGACGACTATGTGCCCAAGCCCTTCAATCCGCGCGAACTACTGGCCCGCGTGAAAAGCGTGCTGCGGCGCGCCAACTCGCTGCCACCTAATTTGCGCCGCGAGGAAACGCGCTGGTTCAAGTTCGCCGGTTGGCGCCTGGATGCGATGACTCGCAACCTCACCGCGCCCGATGGTGTCGTGGTGCCCATGAGCTCGACCGAGTTCAAGCTGCTGAGGGTGCTGCTGGATCACCCCGGCCGGGTGCTGACGCGCGACCAGCTGATCGAGCTGATGCTGTCGCGCGATGCGGGCCCGTTTGATCGTGCGCTGGACGTTCAGGTCAGCCGCCTGCGCCAGCGGCTGGGCGACGATGCAAAGGACCCCGCGATCATCAAGACGGTGCGCGGGCAGGGCTACGTGCTGGCGGCCGACGTGAGCCGAGAGTCCTGATGCGCCTGCTGCCGCGTTCCCTGTTCAGCCGCCTGGTGCTGGTGCTGCTGGGCGGGTTGATCGTCGCACAGCTCCTGAGCTACGCGATTCACATGCACGAGCGCGGCGAGTTGCTGATGCAGGCCGGCGGCGTGCAATCGGCACAGCGCGTTGCCGACATCGTCAGGCTGCTGGAGTCGGCGGACCCGCCGGGGCGGCGCGCCATTGTGAAGGTTCTGAGCGCGCCGCCGCTGCGGGTCAGCCTCGACCGGGCGCTGGTCGAACCGTCACCCGGGACCGGTCCCGACAGCGCCCGCGGCGCCCTGTTCGGTGCGATGCTGCGCCGCTTTCTGGGCGACGAATGGCCGATCGAATCGATCATCGCCGAAGCCGCGCCTGCTGACTACTCGCCGCCACACGGACTCGGCCGCGGTGTTCCGGGGCCGATGCACGGACGCTTGAGCGGCGCCATGCATGCGCCCGGGCAGGGCGGGATCGCCTTCGTTTCCCAGGTTCGTCTGCACGACGGCACCCTGGTGACTGTCGACGCGCGCCAGCCTGACCAGGACGCGGGTTGGCCTTACCGGATGCTGCTCAGCCTTGCCGTGCTGCTGGCCGCGGTGGTCGCGGTGTCACTCGTGGCCGTGCGTTGGGCAACGCGCCCCCTCAATGCGCTGGCGGATGCGGCCGATGAGCTGGGACGCAATATCCACCGGCCGCCGATAGAAGAAAGCGGCCCCATCGAGGTGGTGCGTGCGGCGCGCGCGTTCAACACCATGCAACTGCGCATCACGGCCTACCTGCGCGAGCGCACCAGCGTGCTGGCGGCCATGTCGCACGACCTCAAGACGCCGGTGACGCGGCTGCGGCTGCGTGCAGAGTTGCTGGCCGACCCCCAGTTGCAGCTCAAGTTCACTCGCGACCTCGAAGAGCTGGAGGCCATGGTCGCGGCGACGCTGGACTTCCTGCGCGGCACCGCGGGCGCTGAACCCGCACAACCGGTGGACATGACGGCGTTGCTCGAGAGCTTGCAGGCCGACCTGTCGGAGATGGGCAACCAGGTCAGCATCGCCGGGCGGCCGCTTCGCCCCTACGTCGGGCAGCCCACCGCACTGAAACGCTGCATTCGCAACCTGGCCGAGAACGCCGTCAAGTATGGAAAATCCGCCTCGATCGAGGTCGACGACAACGACGAGCGGCTGCGCATCCGGGTCCGAGACGAGGGCCCCGGAATCCCGCCGGCCGAGCTGGACCGCGTGTTCGAACCCTTCTATCGCGTGGAAGACTCCCGCAATCGGGACACCGGCGGGACCGGACTCGGGCTGACCATCGCCAAGAGCATCGCCCAAAGCCATGGTGGGGAGTTGACGCTCGAAAATCGTCCCGGCGGCGGGCTCGAGGCCCGGCTCACCTTGCCGCGAACGTGACGGCAGCGGCGGCCATCACAACGCGTTGAGCGGGATCTTCAGGTACGCCATCAGTCAACCGCGCGACCTTGTCACCCACATCGACCAGCACGCGCCCGACGCGGCCGGCCACCGTCGGCCCGATCAGATACGCACGGCGCGGTTCCACAGCTCCGATGCCAAAGAGCGACGGCGTCACTGCCCCCGTGGCAACCACTGTCACGGGCACCTTGATCGGCGCGAGCGGTCCGCGGGTGGTGGCCGCCCAGCCGAAAGCCAGCAGCACGACCACCAAGGCGGCGCCCAACCAGACCCACCGTGGGAGGGTGAAGGGCAGTTTCACGGCGCCTCAACCCGCGGCGCGCGGAGCGGCTGCTGGGACCGAGAACTCGTCGAACGCGGCAATCGCATTGGCGGCATACATCAGCGATGGACCGCCGCCCATGTAGACCGCGACTCCCAACGTCTCGTCCAGTTCCTGCCTCGACACTCCGAGCTTGACGAGTGCTTGCATGTGGTAGCCAAGACAGGCATCACAGCGCGCCGCGACACCGAGGGCCAGGGCCATTAGTTCCTTGGTCTTCTTGTCCAAAGCCCCGTCGGTAAACGCGAACCGGCCCAGGTCGCCGAAGCTCTTCATCACGTCCGGCGTACCAGCGCGCAAAGTGCCGAGCCGGGCGGACACGCCGCGTGTCAGGTCACGGTAGGTGCTCGACTCGATGGTCATGCCAGGTCACCCGCGCGGCGCCGGGCAGGAGTTGATGCCCAGCAGGCTGTAAAGGGGACACATGCCGACAGCACCAGTGATCAGCGGGATGATGCCGATGTAGCCCCATAACCCGACCGTACCGGTGGCGGCCAATCCAATCAGGACAAGCCCCACGATGACGCGCAGGCTGCGGTCCAAAACGCCTTCATTGATTTTCATGTCAGATTCCTTTTCGGTAAAAATGTACGACTGTCGATACCGACGCTGCGAACAGAAGCACAGGCACAGATTAACTTTTCGCTGACCTGAGCGGCTTGATCTGTGTCAAACAGCCTTCGTCATATATCCCATCCAGGGCCAATAAGTCATTGCAAAGACGACCAGCAACACCGTGGCGGCCAGCGTGATAACGAGGCCAGTTCGCACGAAGTCTCGCGCATCGAAGGTGTCTGTGCCGTAGGCAATCATGTTTTGTGGAGCGTTCACCGGCAGGATGAAGCCAAAACTCACTACAAATTGCAGCAGCATCGTCATGCCAATCACGTTGATACCTGGTGTCTGCACCGCCATCAGCACGCTGATGATGATGGGGATCATGGTCGAGGCCAGTGCTGTCGCGCTGGCAAAACCCAGGTGAATCACGATCAGGAACAGCGACAACAGCATCAAGATGGCAAAGGCACTGGCCTGCTGCAGGCCGAGGTTTTGCACGATCAGGTTGGCAAGCCAGCCGGCGGCGTTGGTGCGTAGCAGCGCTGTGCCGACGCTGATACCCACGGCGAAAAGAATCACTGTGCCCCAGGGAAAGCCGCGTTGTGACTCTTTCCAGTCCATGACGCCCAGGCGCGGCAGCAGCATCAGGGCAATCGCGGCAATCGTGGTGGAGGACGTATCGAAGTTGTGCAGCACTTTTTCTGTGGCCCAGAAGCCCAGCAGTGTCAGCACGATGACCAGCAGCTTCCACTCACGCGCGGTCATTTTCCCGATGGCGTCCAGTTGCAGGCGGATGGTGGCCTGGCCGCCCGCGATCTCTTTCATCTCGGGCTTCATCATGCGGGTCATGATGAAATAAACCGCCACGCTGAGCAGGGCCGAGAACGGAGCACCGGCAATAAACCACTCGGTCCAGCTGATGCTGCTGCCAAACTGCTTTTCGATAAAGCCGATAGCCACCATGTTCTGCGCCGCTGCGGTTTTGATGCCCACATTCCAGACACTGGCGGTTTGCGCTGCGGTGATCACCAGCAGGCCGGCAAAGCGGCTCCGTTTGTCCACCTTGAAAGCGAGGATGAAGCCCATCATGATGGGCACCAGGCAGGCCACACGCGCAGTGGTGCTGGGCACGATGAATGACAGCAAAAACCCCGTCACCATGGCGCCCATCACGATGTGGTTGGTGCCAGCATCCACTTTCGAAAGCACCAGCAACGCGATGCGCCGATCCAGTCCGGTGGCGGTCATCGCCGCGGCAATGAAGCAGGCGGCAGCGACCAGTGCCACCGCGCTGTTGGAAAACCCGGACAAGGCCAGACCCAGCGCCGCCCCTGTGCCCATGTCCGCCCCGGCAGGTTTGGCAGCATCGGGCGCGTAGGCCAGCAGAAAGACCATCAAGGCGCCTATCACGACGGAGCTCACCGCATAGTCCAGCGCTTCGGTCATCCAGACGATCACCGCGAAGGCGAGGATGGCCAGCATCACCTTTCCGGCCGCGGGCAGCCCTTGCGCGCTAGGCATCCACAGCACCGCCAGCAGGGCAGCCACTGCCGCCAACAGCCCGACCTGTTTGAGCATGCTGCTTTTGGCAGCCGTTCCGACCGCTACGGCGGAGGGGCTGGGGTTCAACAGAGGGGTCATACGGCTCTCCTAAGATTAAGGGTAACTATCGGGCGTTTGGTGCGCCCGGACTTGACCTTCCTCAAGAGGCTTGACTATTGTTGCTACTGCTTTTGTGTTGGCCGGCGCGACGCAGCAGCTTGCGCAACTCGCTGAACCACAACACGGTGCTGCCCATGGCGCCGCAGACCAGCCACTGCGTCAGCGTCAGCGGTACCGTGCCAAAGGCCAGGTTCAGGAAGGGCAGGTGGACCACCGCGACCTGCAACAGCCCCGACAGTGCCAGCGCGCCCCAAAGCCAGGGGTTGACGAACAGGCGGTGGAAGGCGCTCGTGGTTTCCGAGCGGGCGTTGAAGCAGTTGAACAGATGCGCGAACACCAGCACCGTGAAACCCGCGGTGCGTGCCGTGTCCAGGCTCTGCGACCCTTCAATCAGGCCGCCGGGAAGGTACAGGTCCATCGTCAGCAATGAGGTCAGTGCCATCACCAGGCCGATTTCCACAACGCCTACCCACATTTGGACATCAATCACACGCTCATTCAGGTGACGTGGCTTGCGAGCC
>JBKJIV010000109.1:0-2808 GCA_046598365.1 Polaromonas sp.
GTCACCGCGCTGTCGCAAGACTGGCCGGTGCTGACGGTGGCCATGCAATCAGGCCCTGCGGCCAAGGTCAGGCAGGTGCTGCAGCAGCGGCAGCTGCCCTGGCACACGGCTGTAGACGCACAGGGTGAACTGACGCGTGCCTTCGGCTTCAAGTCGGTCCCCGCCTTTGTCGTGCTGGATGAACAAGGCCAGCTGCGCAGCGCCACAGCCGGCTACACCACAGGGCTGGGTATGCGTCTGCGCATGTGGTGGGTCAACCTGTTCTGAGTTGGCGGGCAGTCTTCTTATGCCGACCACCCTGTCCAATCTGGACGTGCAAGGGTAGCTATGAATTCAAATTCAGGCAATTGTGCAAGCTTTTGCGCCGTTCAATTTAAATGAACAACCAAATTAGCTGAACACGAACTGAACCTCAGGCGGATTCCTCAATATCAGCACCAAGGTCAGCGGCAATCAGCTTGAATTGCTCTAGGGCCGCTTGCAGATCTTCCACAATCTCCTGGGCAATGACGGCTGGGGCCGGCAGGTTGTCGCTATCGGCGAGCGAATCGTCCTTCAGCCAGAAGATGTCGAGGCTCGCCTTGTCGCGCGCTGTCAGCTCTTCGTAGGTGTACATGCGCCAGCGACCGTCCGGGTTCTCGGCAGTCCACGTTGGTTTGCGCTTGTTGCGGTTGGCGACGTTGTACAGGTCCACAAACTCGTCGAGATCTTGCCGCCTGAGCGGGCTGGTCTTCAGTGTGAAATGCTTATTGGTGCGCAGGTCATAAATCCACAGCTTTTTGGTCCACGGTTTTTCGTTGGCGGATTTTTTCTCCAGAAACAGCACGTTGGCCTTGACGCCTTGCGCGTAAAACAGGCCGGTTGGCAAACGCAGCAGTGTGTGTACATCACACTCATGCAGCAGCTTGCGCCTGATAGTCTCCCCCGCCCCGCCCTCAAACAACACGTTATCGGGCAGCACCACTGCCGCGCGGCCATTGGTTTTGAGCAGCGTCTTGATGTGCTGCACAAAATTAAGTTGCTTGTTGCTGGTAGTGGCCCAGAAGTCGTCACGCTCGATGGTGTCCTTCTCGGTGCTGGTGCGGCCATCTTCACCCACGATGACGGTGCTGCTCTTTTTGCCGAACGGCGGGTTGGCCAGCACCACCTCATATCGTTCGCCCGGATCAGAACCCAGCGCGTCACCGACGATCACGGGCACCGACTTTTCAGACCCGATGCCATGCAGCATCATGTTCATGGCGCACACCCGCGCGGTGGCCTGCACCAGTTCATAGCCAGTGAAGGCTTTTTCTTTCAGGTGCTTGAGCTGGTCGCGCGTCAGGTTCTTGTTGTGCTGGGTGATGTAGTTGTGCGCAGTGAACAGAAAGCCGCCGGTGCCACAGGCCGGGTCGCAGATCGCCTCACCGGGCTGCGGGGCCATGCAGTCCACCATGGCCTGAATCAACGCGCGCGGGGTGAAGTACTGGCCGGCGCCGCTCTTGGTGTCTTGCGCGTTCTTCTCAAGCAAGCCTTCATACGCATCGCCTTTCACGTCGGCGCCCAGAATCGTCCATGTCTCTGCGTCAATCAAATCGACAATCACGCGGCGCAGCTTGGCTGGGTCCTGAAACTTGTTTTGCGCCTTGCCGAAGATCAGGCCCAGCGTGCCCTTTTGCCGGCCCAAAGCCTCCAGCACGTGGCGGTAATGGTCAAACAGCTCGTCGCCATCCTTGGCCAGCAGCGACGGCCACGAATACGCGCCTGGCACGATGCTGGCCTGGTTGTGCGGCGGCTGCGCGCGTTCGTCGGCCATCTTGAGGAACAGCAAATACGTGAGCTGCTCCACATAGTCGCCATAACTCATACCGTCGTCGCGCAGCACGTTGCAGTAGTTCCAGAGTTTCTGGACGAGTCCGTTGGTGGTGGCGTTCATTCGGTAGGGGTTTCAAAAATCAGGTTTTTTGCAACAGCTCAGTACACAGCGCATGGATGATTCTGCGTGCGCGCTCCAGCGCCATATCTGACTGATGGGCCAGCAAGAGCGGGCCGCGCTCGTCCGTTTCAGGCTGCAATATCGCGACGATGCGCCGGGTAGCAGGCGCGTCAATCAGTTCAAGCAGGTCACGGCCCAGCAGTCGTGCGCTTATTTCTTCGTGGTCAAAATCATCGGCTTCAAACAAATCGGCATATTGGGCGGCCGCGTGGTCATACTTATCGCAGTCCAGGTAGTGCCGCAGATACAGCATCAGGTCCGGCGCGTCACGCCCCGGGAACTTGTGCTTGCGGTCGTGCCAGGCGGTGATCTTGAGCAATGCCAGTGCGGGGATGCTCGCCACATTAACCGATGCTTCATCAGGCAAAAGAACCCGGTGGCTGGCTTGCATGGCCTCGCGCATGCCAAAGCAGTCAAACACGGTGTGTTCATCAGGCGGCCAGGCCAGGGTGCGGTCGGCCCGCTCTACGCCGCCAAAGGGCACGATGTCCAGTGGGTGCTTTGATGTTGTATGGCGCAGCTTGTGCGTGGCGTCGTTCGACACAGGCTCAAACTCGCCGCCGGCAATGAGGGCTTGGCGCAAAGCCTCAAACGTGCCCCAGTCGCGCACCATCACGCCAAAGTCGATGTCGTCGGTCTTGCGCCTGGTGTCTATGCCGTACACATGCAGCAACATCACGTCACGCGCGGCGGCCCCCATCAGAAAAAACTGGGCACCCAACGACGCCGCCACCGCCTGCAACGGGCGCACCACCTGTGCCAAAGGCAACAGATCAAACTTGGCGGACAAGTCGTGCAACATGGCTTTCATACAAACGTTTGGCCGTTTCAAT
>JBKJIV010000214.1:0-6746 GCA_046598365.1 Polaromonas sp.
GCAGGGTCGCTGGTGGTGTTGCTGATGTGGATCTACTTTTCGTCAGCTGTCCTGCTGATGGCCGCCAGTGTGGCTCGGTCGCTCTCGGACGAAGCTGCGCTGATCGCCGCCAAGAAGGCGGTTTCAGGCGAAAGCCTTTAAACCACTGTCAAGAACGCCCGGGGCCTGCGACGGTGCGCATTTCACCTGAATCAGCTCGAAGGTTCCCGCGCGGCCACCGAGTTTCGCGGCCGTGAGGCACCCGCCCCAAACACATCCGGTGTCCAGCGGCAGCGTCATGCAAAGCAGGCCGCTTTTCGCCTGCGCTGTGTCGGCGCCCAAGGTGGACCAGTGACCAAAGGCGACGGGAAGGTCCGCGGTTTTCCGGCCAGGAGCTTCAAACCAAGGCAGATAACCGGGCGGCGCCGACCCGGTACCGCCAGTGGTGGCAAATTCCATCACCCCGTCGGCAGTGCAAAAACGCATGCGCGTCAAGGCGTTCACAATCACGCGCAAGCGCTCGGGGCCGGTCAGAGAGTCCTGCCACTGATCAGGTGTGTTGCCGTACATGCCGCTCAAAAAAGCGGCCAGATCGGAGCCACGCAGTGCACTTTCCACCTCACCGGCCAATGCCATGGTTTGCGCGGCGCTCCACTGTGGCAGCACGCCAGCGTGAACCATCAGCCAGCCGTGTGCCTTTATGGCCATGCGGCGGTGCCGCAGCCAGTCCAGCAGGGTGTCGACGTCGGGCGCGTCCAGCACCTGCTGCACCGTATCGCTGCGGTGCGGCTTGCGCAGCCCATGGCGGATGCCCAGCAAATTGAGATCGTGGTTGCCCAGCAGACACTGCGCCGCGTCGCCCAGCGCGCTCAAGGTGCGCAGCACAGCCAGCGACTCCGGGCCGCGGTTGACCAGGTCGCCCAGCAGGTACAGCGTGTCTCGGCTGGGGGAAAAATCAATTTGCCTCAGAAGGCGCTGCAGGGGTTCGTGGCAACCCTGCAGGTCGCCAATCAAGTAAAGTGCCATGTGTTCATTTTGCCTGTCGCCCCATGGATTTCATCCTCATTGCGTTTCTGACCCTGCTCAACGGCGTGTTCGCCATGTCCGAGCTGGCGCTGGCCTCCAGCCGCAAGGCCAGGTTGAGCGCCATGGCCGAGACGGGGGACAAAGGCGCGCAAGCGGCGCTGACGCTGCTGGAAAATCCGACCCAGTTTCTCTCCTCGGTGCAGGTCGGCATCACCTCCATAGGCATGCTTAACGGCATCATTGGCGAGGCGGCCTTCAGCGGCGCGCTCTCCAGCTGGATCCAGAGCTTTGGTGCGCCTGTGCGTGCTGCCGACATTTCGGCCACGGCGCTGGTGGTCACCATCATCACCTTCATCACCATTGTGTTTGGCGAGCTGGTCCCCAAACGCATCGGCCAGCTTTTCCCGGAAACCGTGGCGCGCCTGGTTTCGCGCCCCATGATGTGGGTGGCTACGGGCGCCAAACCTTTTGTGCGTTTGCTGTCCTTCAGCACCCATGCGGTGCTCAAGCTGCTGCGCGTTGACACCGCGGGAGACCGCGGCGTGACCGAGGAGGAAATCACCGCCAGTCTGGAAGAGGGCGTTGACGCGGGCTTGATTGAAGAGCACGAGCACCAGATGGTGCAAAACGTGTTTCTGCTGGACGACCGCCTGCTCACCTCGCTGATGCTGCCGCGCTCCGACATCGAATGGCTGGACGCCAGCGACACCGTCGCCCAGGCCGTAGACAAAGCCGGTGCAACCGGCCACTCCTGGTACCCGGTGTGCAATGGCAGCCTGGACGATGTGGTGGGGGTGGTCAATGTGGCCAAGCTGCTGGCCTTGCGCGGGCAGATCCAGCAAACCGGCTCCACGGCAGATGCAGGTTCAGCGCCTTCAGTCGCAGACCGCATTGACACGTACGCCGTACCTGCCGCTTTTGTGCCCGAGACATTGACGGGCATGGAGCTGCTTGAGCAGTTTCGAACCAAGTCCACGCGCATTGTGTTTGTGGTCGATGAGTACGGTGTTGTGCAGGGCATGATGACCCCGATGGACATGCTGGAGGCCATCACTGGCGAGCTGCAGCCGGGCGCCCAGATTGACGCTTGGGCCACGCGGCGTGCCGATGGCAGCTGGTTAATTGACGGTGTGATGCCGGTGTCGGAGCTCAAGGCCCGGCTGGACATCAAGCAACTGCCCGCCGAAGAACGCGGACGCTACAACACCGTGGCCGGACTTTTGCAAAGTGTCTCAGGCCGTCTGCTCGGCACTGGCGAATACATCGACTGCTCTGGCTGGCGCTTTGAGGTGCTGGACCTTGACGGCAAACGTATCGACAAGGTGCTGGCCAGTCCCGCTTCTGCGTCCGGCCAATAGCGCATGCCGCGCGCTGTGTATACACTGCATAAATCTAAGAGGTAGGGCGTTCATGTTTGGTTTTTCAGTACTGGCACTGGCTGTAGCGGCGTTGCTTGGCGTGGCTGTGGGCGCTGTGAGCTTTCGCAGTTGGGCAGCGCACGTGGCCAGAAAGAAAAAGCGCATCCCTGACACCTGGCAGCTCCAGGCGCGTACGCTGCTCTCGGACGTCGAGCACGAGGTCTGGCATTGGCTCAAAACCGCTTTCTATGACCACCATGTGCTGGTCAAAATTCCGGTTATCCGTTTCCTGGCGCCGTGCACCGTGGCGGTTCGCAAGCAATCCCACGACTTGCTCAGCGGTGTTTATTGCACATTCACTGTCTGTGCCGCCGACGGCACAGCTATTGGATGCATCGACCTGCCGGGCCCCCGAGGGCTCAAGGCCAGCAACCGGGATTTGAAACAGAAACTTTTTGCGGAGTGCGGCATGGCCTATGCCGTCGTGCACGCAAGCCATTTGCCCACGCTGCAGGCTTTACGTGCCGAATTTCTGGGCGAAATTGAACTGCCAGACGACGAACCAGTGCGCCTGGACCACTCCAATGACGACTGCCCTGCAGACGCATGGAAAGACGCCGATGCATTGCCCACCGAGCCTGCACCCCTGCGCACTGCCAGCGAGGTGGAACTGCCCCAAGAGCGCGGGCTTGACAAGCAAGGCATTGATATGAACGCCATTGCTGCCGCGCGGAGCAGCCTGCGGGCCAAGCTTGAGCGCAACCGCAAAATTCGCGTCGCCGGGTTCGACCCCCTGAGCACATCATCCGGGATCGTTCAGGACAATGCGGATCACGATTTTGCCAACTCCTGGGAGGACTCTTTTACCCCGCAAGACGACGCAGAAGACAAGCCCCCTGCCAGCTGAGCAGGTCGCCCGGTTCCGGGCCGGAACGGTGTGTCAGCGTGAGGACTTCAAGGCCTGCCAGTTGCCGGCTTGACCACGGGTGCGACGGTGATGAGCACGTCATTGCCGCCAAAGCTGGTGCTCTGCATTTGCACGGTGGCGGCCCGCTCGCCCTTGGTGAAGCTGAGCAGGCTGAGTTTGGAAAACGAGCTGGAGGTCAAGGTCCATCCGGCGCCGGGCATGTTGTCACGAAAGTATGCAAACACCACTTGCGGCTCGCCCGTGATGGCAACGCTCAAGCGCCCCGTCCAGGCGTTCCCTGAGCCCATCACCAGCGTGTCCTGCTGTTTGATGACCGCGCCTAGTGGCAGCGGAATGTCACCCGAGAGTTGTTTGGCGGTGGCCTCCGTGACCGTGCTGTCATTTCCCATGGGCGTGCCTCCCATGGTTGCACAGCCAAGCGTGACGAAGGCGCTGAACAGGACGAACAGGTATTTGATGGTTGTCATGACGGGGGTCCGGCAAAGTTGCAACAGGGCCTGACCGGGTGCCACGCTGTCAGGCAGCGAGATTGTAACTGCCGTGATTTGTCGGCTAGGAGTCTGCGCAGCCGACGCTCCTTGTGCCGCGCAGGCTCCCAGGGGCCTACAGGCCGAACCGTCTAGGAGTGAAGGCGCTGGGGCCGAGAGGACGCGGTGTGGCTTGCCCGCCCGATGCAGTAGGCAATCAGGTCACCCAGTTCGCTGGTCTTGTCGTACACCGCATTGGCGCCCAGCAGTCGGCAATGGGTCAACAACGAGGAGATGGGGTAGTTGGTCATCACCAGCACATCTTGCTTTTCGCTGCGGACTTTGCAATGCCGTAAAACACCAGCGCCTGTGCCTTCGCGCAAGAACAGGTCAAGAATCGCGACGTCCCAGCCACTGGGATTGCGTTCCAGCCAATCCTTGGCTTCGGCTTCTGTTTCGGCGGTGCCGACCAGATCGACATGGAGCTCATCATTCAGGGACTCGATCAATTGCTGACGCATCAGCTCGTTGTCCTCAACCAAAAAAACTCGCAATGCCATACTGATCTCCAATAAAAATCCGCTCTTGTGGGGCGGACGTTTTTCAATGGACAGAGAATATATTGAATTGGCCCGTCGGCGTATCAGCTAAGCGCCCGCAGGTTGTAGGCAAGGTCCTACACAGCCAAGAATTCCCCGTCAGCAGGCCGCACGACCTCAAAGTAGGCCGCGGCCCGCCAGGTTGCTCATCAGCGCGGTAATACCGAATGTCCATGGCGGCGCTTTGTCGGTGTGGGTCACCCGGTTCACCAGCGCTCCCAGCGCCGGCGTGTCCACACGAACGACGTCGCCGACCACATGCGTGAAGCCCTGGCCGGGGCCAAGCCTGTCCTGTGTAGGCGCAAACATGGTGCCCAGAAAAAGCATGAAGCCGTCGGGGTACTGATGGTTGGCGCCTGCCGCTTGATGCACCAGATTCAGCGGGTCGCGGCTGATCTTCGTGAGCGAACTGGTGCCCAGCATGGTGAAACCCTCAAGCCCGTCCACGCGCAAACTGAGCTCGCAGCGACGCACATCGTCAATGCCAAAGTGCGCGTCAAACAGCCGGATGAACGGCCCGATGGCGCAAGAAGCGTTGTTGTCTTTGGCCTTGCCCAACAACAAGGCACTGCGGCCTTCAAAGTCGCGCAGGTTGACATCGTTGCCCAGCGTGGCGCCCACCGTCTCGCCCCGGCTGTTAACGGCCAGCACCACTTCGGGTTCCGGGTTGTTCCACACCGACTCGGGATGGATGCCAATGTCAGCCCCCAAACCCACAGCAGACAACGGCTGCGACTTGGTAAATATCTCGGCGTCCGGCCCAATGCCAACTTCCAGGTATTGCGACCAGGCACCCTGTGCCAGCAGCGCTTCCTTCACGCTGGCCGCCTGGGGTGAACCCGGCACAATACCGGCCAGGTTGTCGCCCAGAATCTTGCCCAACTCCTCGCGAATGGCATTGGCGCGCGAGGCATCGCCACGCGCCTGTTCTTCAATCACCCGTTCCAGCAAACTGGCAACAAAAGTCACTCCGCTTGCCTTGAGGGCCTGCAAATCACACGGCGCCAGCAGCCAAGGCAGTTGCCCGCTGCGCGTTGCCGGGTCGGACTGCGAGAGGGCGCTATCCAGCTCCGTGATCGGCTTTGCCCGTCCATCAGCCAGCGCGCTTTGCACTGCAGCGGCGGGGTCCGCCAGTTCCAGCAACTGGCTGGCGGTCGGTGCGACCGCCGACAGATCATGCAAAGCCCCACCCGCCACCGCAACCAGTACCGGGCCTACCCCGGGTTGCCAGAGTCGGCCAATTAGCGTGGCGCGCGCGTGATCGTGGGGCAGTATCGAAGTTGGAGTGAGTGAAAGAGTCATGGGGGAAAGCTGCCTGATTAACGTGATTGGCCAAAGGTCATATGTTAATACGGCGTGAAAAAAGCCCCTAACCATGACAGCCAGGGGCGTTTCATTTGGTGCCGGAGAGATGAATCGAACACCCGACCTTCTCATTACGAATGAGCTGCTCTACCGACTGAGCTACACCGGCTTATTCTTTAAATACAACCCACGATTATAGCCCGGAAGATTTTCGGGCGTGGTAGTCGGTGACCCGTTCCACCTCATTCTTCGAGCCCAGAATAACGCTCACACGTTCGTGCAATTTGCCCGGCTGGATGTCCAGAATGCGCTGCTTGCCGTTGGTCGCGGCGCCACCGGCTTGTTCGATCAGCCAGCTCATGGGGTTGGCCTCGTACATCAGGCGCAGCTTGCCGGCCTTGTCGGGCTCACGCTTGTCCCAGGGGTAGAGGAAGACGCCACCACGGCACAAAATGCGGTGTACGTCGGCCACCATGGCGGCGATCCAGCGCATGTTGAAGTTCTTGCCGCGCGGCCCGTCCTTGCCGGCCAGCAGTTCGTCGATGTAGCGCTTGACCGGTTCGTCCCAGTGCCGCATGTTGCTCATGTTGATGGCGAACTCTTGCGTATCCGCCGGAATCTGCACGTTCTCTTCAATCAGCACAAACGAGCCCTGCTCGCGGTCCAGCGTGAACATGGCCACGCCGTCGCCGACGGTCAGTACCAGCGTGGTTTGCGGGCCATAGATGCAATAGCCAGCAGCCACCTGTTTGTTGCCGGCCTGCAGAAAGTCGACTTCGTCGACGCCCCGGTCCCCCTCGGGCATTTTCAGCACGCTGAAGATGGTGCCTATGCTGACATTGATGTCGATGTTGCTGGAGCCGTCCAGCGGATCAAACAGCAGCAGGTATTCGCCTTGCGGGTAGCGATTGGGCACCACATAGATGCCTTCCATTTCCTCGCTGGCCATGCCGGCCAGGTGGCCGCCCCATTCGTTGGCTTCGATCAGCACTTCGTTGGCGATGATGTCGAGCTTTTTCTGGATCTCGCCCTGCACGTTTTCGCTGTCGGCGCTGCCCATCACGCTGCCGAGTGCGCCTTTGTT
>JBKJIV010000045.1:0-53375 GCA_046598365.1 Polaromonas sp.
CGTCCAGCGGCGTGCACTCGAACGGGTTTTCGCTGGTGCGCAAGTGCATCGAACGTGGCGGTGCGGATCTTCCAGAGACACTGGATGGACGGCCTTTTCGCGAAGCCGTGATGGAACCCACACGTCTGTACGTCAAGAGCGTGCTCAATGCAATGGCGCAGCACCCGATCAAGGCCCTGGCCCACATCACCGGTGGCGGCCTGCTGGAAAACATCCCGCGTGTGCTGCCCGAAGGCATGGCCGCACACCTGAAAAAAGGCAGCTGGCCGCAGACCGAGTTGTTTGCCTGGCTGCAAAAAACGGCCGCTATCGACGACATTGAAATGAACCGCACCTTCAACAATGGCATCGGCATGGTGGTGGTGGTGGACGCCGCCAACGCCCAGGCCACAGCCCAAACCCTGCGTGAAGCCGGTGAGCAGGTCTACGAAATCGGCGTGATTGCCGCCAAAGGCGATGGCGCCGCGGTGACCGTCAGCTAAGCCGGGCCAAACGGCACGCGGCTGGCAGCGCAAACGTCCGCCCAGGCCGCATGCCCAACCCGCCAATCCCAACGCGTCTTCCCGCCGCCATCTGGGCGCTGGGTTTTGTCAGCCTGCTGATGGACATCTCCTCCGAGATGATCCACAGCCTGCTGCCGGTCTTCATGGTGACGGTGCTGGGAACCAGCATGTGGGCCGTCGGCCTGATTGAAGGTTTTGCCGAGGCCACGGCCCTGATCGTCAAAGTCTTTTCCGGCGTGCTCAGCGACTACTGGGGCAAACGCAAACCATTGGCGGTCCTGGGTTATGGGCTCGGGGCAGCCTCGAAACCGCTTTTTGCGCTGGCCACCAGCACTGGCATGGTGCTCGCCGCCCGCCTGATCGACCGCATCGGCAAAGGCCTACGCGGCGCGCCACGTGATGCGCTGGTGGCCGACCTGGCCCCGCCCGGTATGCGCGGCGCGGCTTTTGGCCTGCGCCAGTCGCTGGACACGGTGGGCGCCTTCGTCGGGCCGCTGCTTGCCATGGGCTTGATGCTGCTTTGGGCGAATGATTTCCGGGCGATTTTCTGGGTCGCCATGGTGCCCGGTTTCATGGCCGTGGCGCTGCTGCTGGTGGGAGTGAAAGAACCTGCGCCCGCATGCAAAACCACAGAAACATCCCGGCGCAACCCGATCAGCAAAGACGAACTGCGACGCCTGAGCGCCCCGTACTGGCGCGTGGTGCTGATTGGCGCCGTGTTCACCCTGGCCCGCTTCAGCGAGGCATTTTTACTGCTGCGCGCGATGCAGGGCGGTCTGCCGATCGCCTACACGCCGCTGGTCCTCATCGCCATGAACGTGGTCTATGCACTGGGCGCTTACCCCTTTGGGAAACTGTCGGACAGCGTCAAGCACACCACCTTGCTGGCGTGGGGCCTGGGGGTGCTGATCGCCGCCGATGTGCTGCTGGCGTCCAGCAGCCACTGGACAACCGTGTGGGTCGGCGTGGCGCTATGGGGCCTGCACATGGCCATGACGCAGGGTCTGCTGGCCACCATGGTGGCTGAAGCGGCACCGCCCGACATGCGTGGCACGGCCTTCGGTTTTTTCAATCTCGTCAGCGGCGTGGCCCTGCTGGTGGCCAGCACGCTGGCCGGGGTTTTGTGGGACCAGCTGGGAGCCTCCGCAACGTTTATCGCAGGGGCCGCTTTCAGCTTGGTGGCACTGTTGATCCTGCTGGTTTGGCGCAAACGCGTCACCTGATGGCTGAAAAACCGCTACAGAATCCCCCCTGCGGCCTGGTCCGCTACAAATATACAGGCTGCCCACACCCGCAGTGACCGGGCACACACACTGGACTGTATTGCTCCGGCCCCATGAAGTTTGAAATCGCAGACCCTCACCCCAACCCTCTCCCAAAGGGCGAGGGAGTCATTCGGGGATCGAAAAATTCAGACATCATGGGGCCGAATCAATAGCGTCTAGCGTATTGGCCGAGTCGCTGGGCGTGCCTTTCCTGAGTGCGCTGCGCGAAACCCAGCTGTATGTGCGCAGCCTTGAGCGTGGGCTGACGATTTTTGATTTGCAACCCCAGCTGGCGGCTGCAGATCTGGCCTAGTGGGCGCCGATTTTGCAATGGCTCAGGCCCCAGCTTTACCCGCCGCAAGCCGCCAGTGACGGCAGATCGGTCACACGCTCGCCCGCGCAAAGCCCGATGCCGGCACAATAGTCCATGGTCCAGGGCGGTCGCATGTCGTCCTTGAGCGCGGGTTGTACACCCGCTGCCCCTTTGCCGCCAGCAGCGGCGCCCACCCTGGCGCGACCCACACGTCTGACCGATGGTCCGCAGATTCCGCAATTCCTGAAGCGTTGAATAGGGCCCCCACGTTCGCTCACTGCGTGTAGCTCTCTGCCCCCCAAGGGGGCGCATTTTTCCTTGGGGCGGCCCGGCGGAAAAACACCGTTTTTTGTCGCGGTGTCAGCCGGTTCGCACTGATCAAAACCAATGCAGCATCAAAAAATCCTCATCCTCGATTTCGGCTCCCAGGTCACCCAGCTGATCGCCCGCCGTATCCGCGAAGCCCATGTGTTTTGCGAAGTTCATCCCTGCGATGTGACGAATGACTGGGTCCGCGACTACGCCAAAGACGGCAACCTTAAAGGCATCATCCTGTCCGGCAGCCATGCCAGCCTGTGGGAAGACGAAACCCTGCGAGCGCCGCAAGCCGTGTTCGAGCTGGGTTTGCCGGTACTGGGCATCTGTTTTGGCATGTATGCCATTGCCGAGGCTCTGGGCGGCAAGGTAGAAGGCGGGCACAAGCGTGAATTTGGTTATGCCGAGGTCCGCGCCCGTGGTCACACCAAGCTGTTTGACGGCATACAGGACTACACGACGCCAGAAGGCCACGGCATGCTGCATGTGTGGATGAGCCACGGCGATAACGTGACCGAGATGCCCCCCGGCTTCAAGCTCATGGCCTCGACTGACTCCTGCCCCATTGCCGGCATGGCCGACGAAGAGCGCAAGTATTACGCAGTGCAGTTTCACCCCGAAGTTACGCACACCACGCAGGGCAAGGCGATTCTGGAGCGTTTTGTGCTGGACATCTGCGGCACGCGCCCAGATTGGGTCATGGGCGACTACATCAGCGAAGCAGTCGAAAAAATCCGGCAGCAGGTCGGTGACGAGGAGGTCATTCTCGGCCTGTCCGGCGGTGTCGACTCATCGGTCGCTGCGGCACTGATCCACCGCGCCATTGGTGATCAACTCACCTGCGTGTTTGTCGATCACGGCTTGTTGCGCCTCAATGAGGGCGACATGGTGATGGACATGTTTGTTGGCAAGTTGCACGCCAAAGTCATCCGCGTCGATGCGGCAGACCAATTTCTCGGCCACCTCAAAGGCGTCAGCGAGCCTGAGGCAAAACGTAAAATTATTGGCCGCGAGTTCGTTGAAGTATTCAAGGCTGAAGCCGCGCGTCTCAAGGCCGGTGGTGGTGGCCACAAAGGCGCCAAGTGGCTGGCCCAGGGCACTATTTACCCGGATGTGATCGAGTCGGGCGGTGCCAAAAGCAAAAAAGCCGTGGTCATCAAAAGCCACCACAACGTGGGCGGTCTGCCCGAGCAGCTCGGCCTGAAGCTGCTCGAACCTCTGCGCGAACTTTTCAAGGACGAAGTACGCGAACTCGGTGTTGCCTTGGGTCTTCCACAGGACATGGTCTACCGCCACCCGTTTCCCGGCCCTGGCCTTGGGGTGCGCATTCTTGGAGAAGTCAAAAAGGAATATGCCGACTTGTTGCGCAAGGCCGATGCAATCTTCATTGAAGAGCTGCGCAACTTCAAGGACCTCGATACCGGCAAGAGCTGGTACGACCTGACCAGCCAGGCCTTCACAGTATTCCTGCCGGTGAAAAGCGTGGGTGTCATGGGCGACGGCCGCACCTACGACTACGTCGTGGCCCTGCGCGCGGTGCAAACCAGTGATTTCATGACCGCCGATTGGGCTGAGCTGCCCTACGCGCTGCTCAAAAAAGTGTCAGGCCGCATCATCAACGAAGTGAGAGGCATTAACCGAGTCACTTATGACGTGAGCAGCAAGCCGCCGGCCACCATTGAGTGGGAGTAAAACCGTAATCGGTAGCTGTTAACAAGGAGTCCCGGTATGCGCGCCATTTTCAGCATTCTCAGCTTGTTGATTGTGCTTGCCATCGTTGGCGTGCTGGCCAAAAAACAGTTGTCTCCGGCACCGGTGAAAGTAGCTCCCACCGACAGCTCTGTGACTTTGCCCGCCGTACCCGTGGACACGACGCCGCAGCAGCAAAGCCAGCAAATTCAGCAGCAGGTGCGCCAGTCGGTTGAAAATGCACTGCAACAGGCCAGACCTCTGCCAGAGGATAAATAGGCCTTCCTGGAGGTTCTCTTTGTTGGTTTTCAGGAGCAACAATGCGCTCAAGCTCATATTTTTCGGTATCGCCAGTTATCAAAAAAGAAGCCAAGCATGAGCGATGATGATTTCATGCGGCTGGCTCTGGCGCAAGCCCGGCAGGCCAGCGCCGCTGGCGAGGTGCCTGTAGGCGCCGTACTGGTGTGCGGCGGTGAAGTCATCGCTTCCGGACACAACACGCCCATCAGCGGACAGGACCCGACGGCCCATGCCGAAATGCTGGCCTTGCGACTGGCGGCACAGTCCCTGGGCAACTATCGGCTTGATGAATGCGAACTGTTTGTCACCCTGGAGCCCTGCGCGATGTGCAGCGGTGCCATGCTGCACGCACGGCTTAAGCGGGTTGTGTTTGGTGCTTCAGACCCCAAGACCGGGGCTGCAGGGTCGGTCCTGAATCTGTTTGCCAACCCGCAACTCAACCACCAGACGCAATGGCAGGGTGGGGTACTGGCCGACGAGTGCGGCGCTTTGCTGCAGGATTTTTTCAGGCTAAGGCGCGCCCAACATCGCGAGGAAACGCGCGAAAATCATCCCCTGCGGGACGACGCCGTGCGCACGCCCGAGAGTGCCTTTGCCGGCTTACCGGACTACCCTTGGTCAGCTAACTACATCAGCGACTTGCCCTCACTGGCCGGTCTGCGCATGCACTACCTGGACGAGGGCGCCAATGAGGGGCTGACCTGGCTTTGCCTGCACGGCAACCCCGCATGGAGCTATTTGTACCGCAAGATGATTCCGGTTTTTCTGCAGGCGGGGCACCGGGTTGTGGCGCCCGACCTGATCGGCTTCGGCAAAAGCGACAAACCCAAAAAAGACGGTTTCCACAGCTTCACCGGGCACAGGCAACACCTCCTTGAGTTTGTAGAGCGGCTTGACCTTAAGAACATCGTGTTGGTGGTGCAGGACTGGGGCGGGCTGCTCGGCCTGACCTTGCCCATGGCCGCGCCGCAGCGTTACAAGGGCCTGATGGTCATGAACACGACTCTGGCTACGGGGGACGTACCGCTGTCTGCGGGCTTTCTGGCGTGGCGCGAAATGTGCGCAAAAAATCCCGAATTTGATATAGCGCGGCTGTTTGCTCGCGGCAATCCGCACATGAGCGCCGAAGAATGCGCAGCCTACAACGCGCCATTTCCAGACAAAGGCCACCGCGCGGCCTTGCGGGCTTTTCCTTCAATGGTGCCGGAGTTTGAAGATTCCCCCGGGGCTGATATCTCGCGGCAGGCTCGCGAGTTTTGGCGCGAGCAGTGGCACGGCCAGACCCTGATGGCCGTGGGTGCGCAGGACCCGGTTCTGGGTCTTGCGGTGATGCAGCAGCTTCAGAAGCTTATTCGCGGCTGCCCTGAACCACTGATCGTCCCTCAGGCGGGACATTTTGTGCAAGAACACGGCGGACCGATAGCCGAAAGCGCCGTTTCACACTTTCGCGCCTGAAAGCGCTTCGGGCCCGGAAAGTCGCCGCGGGCCGTTGCCACGCAATGGGATACTCCCCTCTGTGAAAAAACATATCTACATCTTCTCCCCCTCCAGCGCAGTGCGCGACAAGTCGGCCTTCAGACGCGGTGTGCTGCGCTTGAAAAAACTCGGTTACGAGGTCGAGATCGATGCGGCCGCCTTGAGCAGCCACCAGCGCTTCGCCGGCGACGACGAGACCCGACTGGCCGCGATCAGCCGGGCGGCAGCCAGTGGTGCCGATGTCGCGTTGATATCACGGGGCGGATATGGGTTGACTCGCATCTTGCCTGGCATCAACTACAAAGCACTCGCCAAAGCTGTGTCCAACGGTACGCGTTTTGTCGGGCTGAGCGACTTCACCGCCTTGCAAAATGCCTTGCTGGCCAAGACCGGGGCCGTCAGCTGGGCCGGCCCGGCCGTGGGGGAGGACTTTGGCGTCGAAGGCGAGCCCGACGACATCATGGAAGCCTGTTTTGACGACCTGATCACAGGGCAGGGTGAGGGGACAGGCTGGCGTCTGCCAAAATCCGCGGCTAAATCAGAACCTAAAGACAGCCTGTCCGTGAGTTCAGGCGCTGTGTTGAGTGTTAAAGATGCGGTTTTGTGGGGAGGCAATCTTGCGGTGCTCTCCTCGCTTGTCGGAACGCCCTATCTCCCCGTGGTCAAGGGTGGCCTCCTGTTTCTGGAGGAGGTCCATGAGCATCCTTACCGCCTGGAACGCATGTTGACGCAACTGCTGCATGCCGGCGTACTGGGGCAGCAAAAGGCAATTGTTTTGGGCCAATTCACCAATTACAAGCTGGTACCGCACGACAAGGGCTTCAATCTCGCAAGGGTGGTGGCGTGGCTGCAAAGCCAGATCAAGGCGCCCATTCTGACCGGCTTGCCGTTTGGCCATGTGCCCACAAAAGTGGTGTTGCCGATAGGGGCCAAAGTGACGCTGGCCGTGGAAGACCGGGATGCGTTTTTACTGTGGGGACACAGTCATTGAAAAAGAGGGAAGGCCGACCCGCTGAACGTCAGATCGTCAGGGAGCTGCGCCGTGAACCCAGGCTGCCGGGCAGCAGGCCGTCAAACATCTTGGTGATGCTGCCGACTTTCTGCCGTGCAACTGTCTCGCCTTGCATGGCTGACAGCACAGCCATCACATCGCCGCGGGCGTACCACAGACCTTGTGCGTCCTGGGCATAACGCACCCGCAATGCGATTTTGGGATAGTGCTTTTCGCCAAATTCGCCCAGCTCGTCAAGCATCAGTTGGCGGATGCTTTCGGTGCGGTTTTGCTTGGCCGAAGGAGTGACCTCGCCACCGCTGAGCAACCCGAGCAAACTGCTTCTCAAATTAGGTTTCATCCAACGCATAAGACTGAAGGCTTTCAATTCATGGTTCACGGGGACAGGCCCGATCTGCTAGATTAATGCTGCGCGCACAGTCTTGCAATATGAAATACGTGACAGGGTTAACGAAAAACAACAAATAAATCAAGGTGTTAGTAACCGAATGTCAGGTTAATTCTCGAATGCACGGCCGCTTAGAACTTTAGAGTTTGTTCGTTTGTGTTGAGTACTATAAAAATGTCGCCATCCAAAGTTGTGATTTAGTACCTAAAAATAACACTCCACCTCCCCCTCCACTTTCCCTTCAAACTGCAATTTCACATGACCCAATACCCATCCCATTACGTCAACGGCCAGTGGGTGAACGCGCTCTCGCGCGAAACCTTGCCGGTACACGACTCAAGCACCGAGGAAATCATGGCGACCGTACCCGCCGGGACGGCAGCAGAAGCCGAAGCTGCCGTTCTGGCTGCCCGCGCAGCCTTTGATGGCTGGTCCAGCCTGCCCGTGGAAACGCGTGCTGCCTATCTGGACAAAGTGGCTGCGGGCCTGAAGGCCCGTAGCGATGAAATGGCGCAGGCTATTGCGCGTGAAGTTGGCATGCCCTTGAAAATGGCACGCGCCGTTCAGGTGGGCGGTCCGACCTGGCACTGGACCAACTTCGCCAAAGTGGCCCGCAATTTCGAGTGGGAAAAAGAGGTGGGGAACTCGCTCGTGGTGCGCGAGGCGATCGGCGTGGTCGGCTGCATCACCCCGTGGAACTTCCCGCTCAGCCAAATCACCCTGAAAATTGCGCCCGCCCTGGCGGCAGGTTGCACTGTGGTCCTCAAGCCCAGCGAGATCGCTCCGGTCAACGCGATGATTTTGGCGGAAATCATTCACGAAGCGGGCCTGCCGCCAGGTGTCTTCAATCTGGTCAACGGCATGGGGCCCGTGGTTGGCGAGGTTCTGGCCACGCACCCGGAAGTGGACATGGTCAGTTTCACTGGTTCCACGCGCGCGGGAAAACGTGTTGGCGAACTGGCCAGCCAGTCGGTCAAGCGGGTGGCACTGGAACTTGGCGGCAAGTCTGCCAGCGTTATCCTGGACGACGCGGACTTCGAGGCGGCCGTCAAAGGCACAATTTCAGCCTGCATGCTCAACAGCGGCCAGACCTGCTCGGCCCACACCCGTATGCTGGTGCCAGCCAGCCGATACGACGAGGTGAAAACATTGGCGCAAACGGCGATCGCCAAATTCAGTATCGGTCCCAGCCTGGAGGAAGCCAGCCGACTCGGCCCACTGGTCAGTGCCAACCAGCGTGACCGGGTACTGGGCTTCATTCGCGCCGGCATCAAAGAGGGCGCTGACGTGATTGCCGGCGGCGCTGAACCACCGGCCATGGAGAAGGGCTACTTTGTGCAGCCGACCATTTTGGGCATTAAGGCCAGCGACACCCTGGCCCAGGAAGAGATTTTCGGCCCTGTGCTGGTCGTGATTCCGTACAAGGATGAAGAAGAGGCTGTGCAGATTGCAAACAGCACCATTTACGGGCTAGGCGGGGGCGTCTGGAGCGGCAGCGATGAACACGCCATGAAAGTTGCGCGTCGTCTGCGCACCGGGCAGGTGGACATCAACGGCGGCCCCTTCAACGCCAACGCTCCGTTTGGAGGGTACAAGCAATCGGGCAATGGCCGCGAAGCCGGTGTTTATGGGTTTGAAGAGTTTCTGGAGTTCAAATCACTCCAGCTCAAACCCGCATCAACAGCCTGATCGCTTCGCCGCTGCAGCCTTTTTGTCTGGTCAAACCCTGCCCAACTCAGGCGGGTACAGCATCTACGTTGAGGCGCTCCCAGTGGCGGTGGGAAGTAATAGCGGCGATGAATGCCTGCGAAATTTGGCCTTCCGCGGCTTTTCGGGCGTCGGCTAACAAGACGCCCACAGTCGGCTCCATGACTTGCTCTCCATTACCCGTGAGCGCGAATCCAAGCGTACTCAGCAATTGAGCGCCATCGTCAAGGGCGCAAATTGACTTGCAATGCTTGTACGCCTCCAGAACGAAGTGAACGGCGTCACCCAATTGAGACAACGCTTCGGCACTCGCAGCGCCTCCGGGCACCAGCACCGCATCAAACATCACCGACGACATGTTGGAAAAGGTGTGATCGACAGCCAGTTGCTTGCCTGACGAAGTCGTCACCGTTCCCAGCTGCGGGGCGATAAGTTTGCATTGAGCTCCGGCTTCCTGCAAATCGAGTTGAAGCCGCTTGAAGGTCAGCAGGTCCACCCCATCGGCCACGAGGATGGCGATTTTTCGGGTTTTGATATCCGGCGCTGGTCGACTTGTCATGCTCAGGGCTGCGTCTGTTTCAATGGTCTGGGGAATTTTGTAGTCCCTAAAGCCAAGGCGTCCAGCGGCGGCTTTTGCGTCAGGCGCTTTGATTCCCAACGGTGCCGCGACGCGAGCGGCGAGCTTGGAGTCGACATGCGCCAGGTTATCAACCATGCGCTGGCGAATGTCAGGCACCTCTACTTTGGACAACTCAAACCGGAAGGCCGCGACGATGTGGTCTTTTTCAGAGGGGCTCTGACTGTTCCAGAACAGGGTGGCGTGCGAGAAGTGATCGTCAAACGACGGACTGCGTCGCCGAATCTTGGGTGACTCCAGCACTTCGGGGTGAGACTGAAATCCTCGCTCTCCACCATCCACGCGAAATTCCGATCCGGTCGCGAGCGTGTTGGGCTCATAAGCAACGCGTCCCTTATTAACGCTTTGCCTGTGCATGCCATCACGCTGAAAATTATGAAAAGGGCAGACCGCCTTGTTAATTGGGATCTCGTGAAAGTTGGCACCGCCCAAGCGGGAAATTTGTGTGTCGGTATATGAAAACAAGCGACCCTGGAGCAGGGGGTCGGCACTGAAATCAATGCCGGGGACCAGATGCCCAGGGTGAAATGCGACCTGCTCGGTTTCTGCAAAAAAGTTGTCCGGATTGCGGTTCAACACCATCTTGCCAATCATCTGCACCGGTACCACCGACTCGGGGATGAGTTTGGTGGCATCGAGAATGTCAAAGCCCAGTTTCCCCTCTTTGCCTTCTTCAATAACCTGCACGCCAAGTTCCCACTCCGGGAAATTTCCCGCCTCAATGGCATCCCAAAGGTCTCGCCTATGGAAATCAGCATCTTTTCCGGCAATTTTTTGAGCTTCGTCCCAAGCCAGACTGTGTACACCCAGCTTGGGCTTCCAATGGAATTTCACAAAGTGTGAATCTCCCCGGGCATTGATGAACCTGAAGGTATGAACGCCAAACCCTTCCATCATCCGGTAGCTGCGTGGAATCGTGCGGTCTGACATGGCCCACATCAGCATGTGGGTCGATTCGGGCATAAGCGACACAAAATCCCAAAACGTGTCGTGTGCACTGGCCGCTTGCGGCATTTCGTTGTGCGGTTCAGGTTTTAGTGCGTGAACGAGGTCGGGGAATTTGATGGCGTCCTGAATGAAGAAAACTGGAATGTTGTTTCCGACCAGGTCGTAATTGCCTTCATCGGTGTAAAACTTGACTGAGAAACCGCGCACATCGCGCACCGTATCAGCAGATCCGCGTGAACCAGCCACTGTTGAAAACCGTACGAATACCGGCGTCTCCACTTCGGGATTTTGCAGGAAACCCGCACTGGTGAATTGCGAAAATGGCTTGTAGACCTTGAAGTAACCATGGGCGGCCGAGCCCCGCGCATGAACAGCGCGTTCGGGAATGCGCTCGTGATCAAAGTGGGTGATTTTTTCACGGAGGATGAAGTCCTCCAGCAAGGTTGGGCCGCGTACCCCAGCCTTGAGAGAGTTGTGGTTGTCCGCAATGTGCAGGCCCTGGTTCGTGGTCAGGGTGCTGCTGCCTTCGGCAGTGATAGCTTGAAGCTGTTTTTGCTTTTCTGTTCCCCCATTAGTAGGTTTTCCGGGGCTGGCTGTACTGCGCTTTGCTTGCGACATCTATGGTCCTTGAAAGAGGCTAAAAAAGTTACGGCGTGAAAATAGGGCGCGATGGAAGTCGCTACCGGAGGCGTGGCTTTTAGCTGGCGTCGCAGTCCAGAAGGCGTTCCAGCCCTTGGACGATGGCGACGACAGAGATAACCGCCGCCAGACCCACGACCAACCACCCGATCAACACCTGCACCGCATCGGCTACGCCGTCGGGCAGCACAATCAGCAAAACGGTCAACGAGAGGCAAAGTCCAATCAAAACCGTCCACGCGCTGAACAAGTCAGGGCTCTTGGCTGCATGATCAAAAGCGCTGGCATCTGTTTGCGATGAAGTTGCAGTTGTCATGAGTTTGCTCCCGGGTGTGGATGTGCAGGTATGAAGCCTGAATACGGCTACCTTACAAACACGGCGTAGCAACTGTAGTAGCCGCGCAACGTCAACAGCTGTAAGGGCTATCGCGTGTTGTTGTAAGACCGGTCTTACGTCGGGGAGCAACCTCGAGGACGGTTCTCCATCCGCGACTGCCACTTTGGAATTCACCCGTTACATTCGCAAACGCCGCTTCTCCTACAGCCTCGTGCTCGGCTCTCCCGCAAGCCTCTCACACCCGCTTTTATAAAGTTAATAGATCACAACCAAGCACAACCAAGAGTGCCAATGACGGGTCACAAACCGGTCAAAAACCCTGGTCCAAGGAGTACACGATGAAAATGCGGGCTTATTTCATTGAAGACAATGAAACCATTCGCGACAACCTGATCGACACCCTCGAAGAGCTCGCTTGCATCCAGACGGTAGGCACAGCGGACACAGAAGAGGAGGGCGCTGACTGGCTGTCGCGCAACGGGACCGAATGGGACCTGGCTATCGTCGATCTATTTTTGAAAGAGGGCACCGGCTTGGGCATCGTCAAAGCATGCCGGTATCGAAATCCTCATCAAAAGATGGTCGTTTTGAGTAATCACGTCTCCCGTGAAATCCGCTCCCGCTGCGAGCAATTGGGCGTGGATGCCGTTTTTGACAAGACAACCGAGCTCCATGCCTTGATGCAATACTGCGTTTCCGCATCAGAAAAATTGGACGGGGTAGAAAAGATCCCCGTCCGCCAGTCCAATCCCCGCTCCTTGCACTGACCGAAAGACTCTATGACCTTGCCCCTTCCAGAAACTCCGGGACAACCGCCGGTGTCCACCGCGCCGCGCCAGCTTGCGGATGACGTATTGCAATCCGCCGAAGAGGCCGTACTGACAGACCCCGTTTCCGTGGAAGGTGTTGAGCTACTTGATAAACCGTCGACCGGAGCAGATACCCCGGTCGTGAGTCGCGAAAGCCGCCGGTCCTTGGGCCAGTACGTCGCTGACCGGCCAGGTCAATCAGCACTCATTGCCGCTTTGTTCGGCGCAGTCGCAGCAGGCCTATTGCGTCAGCTATGGGAACGTAGGCGGGCAAACCCATGACCAGCAGATTTGCCGGCGACCCCGAGCCCGGCGGCGGCGTACCCCCTGGGATGCCACCTCCGGTCATGCCGCCGTTACCCGGTGCGCCGCCCGAGATTGTGGAGTTGCCTCCGACACAACCGGTTGAACCGATTCGTGAACCCGGTAAGGTGATTCCTGTCCAGGCTTGCTGATCAGGCAGCGCCGGCCTATCCCGCCAATCGATCATTTAACCGCTTGTTGCTGGCGCTTGTGTTCGCTGCGCTTCATGCCGAGATAGGCCGCCCGGTCAATTTCCCGCAACTGGCGCGGGTACAACTCTGTCGCATCAAACCAGTGTTGCAAACGCTTTTCAAGCTGGTCGGCAGGTGGGGCTGCGAGATAGGCATCGATAGCCAGGTAGTACCGCATGGTGTTGCGTTCCACTGCACCACGCATGCCCTCGACCGGTTTTTTAGTCCCGCCTGGCGTTGGCTCCAGCAGGCTGAAACCCACCTTGCCGCTGCCCAACGTACTTAAATAGCCTTGCATGGCCAGACGGCCAGTCATTCCAAAGCCGTAGGAATACTGCAGATGCATAAAGGTCTTGCCTCCGGCAATGGGGACCGCTTTGAGGGCGATGCGGTAGTTGTGCGTACCCAAGGGGCCTTTGTCTGAGTTCAATTGCACCGCCAGAAAATCAGCAGAGGCGCTGGGCACTTTGAAATCGAATGCCAACGAATAGGCGTCCTTGACTTCCTGACTATGCTTCTTGCCAATACTCACCGCCAGAACGGGCGGGTTGCGGTCATCTTCGGCCCGGCAGTATTTGGTATTGAGATGAAGGATCAAGACCTCGCACCAATTGTCCGGGTTCTTGAAAGCGGCATTGACCACGGAAAATGGATGGTTGATCACCGCATACGCGTTTCCGCGAACCGAGTTGCCAGATTCAAATGACTCAATGACCAAAGGCCTCTGAAACTGGTTTTGCGCCATTTGAGGGCTCAGTTCAAGGTATTTGGCCTGCATCAGGGCTTCCGAGTCCGGAGGCGTCTGAGCTAGTGCGTGCGCGATGCTCCAGATCATCAAAATGCCCGAAGCCGCACACCGGCGGATGGCCTTGTAGCTTGTTTTATTCATGTGCTGAGTTTGCCCGGCAGAAGTGCCTTCAGGGACAGCTTGCTCCATCGTCCTACGCCGGTTGAGTGCAAACGGGAAGGTGGCTACTGGGTGCTCAACTTGTTTTCCGAGTCCATTTGTTACTTAACATAATATACATCGTGGAATATTGATTGGCGCCAGATTTATTTAACTTCAAGTCGCTCAAGGCCATACATTTGCAGCGAATAGCCTAAGACACGACAGCGGTCGTCCTTAGCAACATGAGTTTGACGCCATGTTCCATAGAGCTTGCCTGGAACCTTTGCGCCCATTTGAACTTTCTCCCAGTAATCACCCTCTCGGCATTTATCCGGAGTTAACTTGCTGACCTTTAGAAGTACTTGTCCTTCAAATACTCCGTTTTCGATTGCTCCGCGAATAACTGTCTCACCTACTTCGAAACCCCAATCCTTTTGCATTGCGCTTACTTGGGCGTATTTTCCCGCCCACCCATTGCCGTCTCGCTCAAAACGAATGACGCTTGAGGCTGGGTAATTGTTTGTCTCCATCCATAAACCAGACAGGTCTGGCTCAGCTGAGATACTTTGCGGTGAATATAAAGTGAGCATCAATCCGACAAACCACGATAAATGGGGGAATGGATGCGTGGGAAGACGTAAGTTCTTATTCATAAGTGCGCGATACTAACTGAACGTTAATAGCCAAAAACCGTCCAATGGGCGAGGCTTTACCTAACATCAAAAAGATCGTAGCGTTATAACTACACAACAAAATTAGACCATTTTCTTATAAATATAACGGTCAATTCACACATCGTAGAAGATGATTGCAAGATCTGTGGCGGCGTCTAAATCACCATTTGCCTGTAGCACGGCTGCGCCGGACGTAGCCCGAGATCAGTTCGATGGAATCATTGCGGCTGGCGCGCTGGGCAAACTGGATGGCGGTCAGACCCTGCTGGTTCTTGAGCAAAGGATCGGCGCCGGCTTCCAGCAACAGCTTGACGGCCGAAGCGTTGCCGTACTGGGCGGCCATCATCAAGGGCGTTGAGCCATTGGGCGACTCAGCGTCAATGTAGGCGTGGTTTTCCAGCAGCAGGTTCATGATTTCCAGGTGGCCATTGCTGGCTGCGTAATGCAGCGGCGCCCAGCCCGTCTTGTTGACGTCGGCGTCTTTTTTGACCAACTTGGTCGCAATGCCCAGATGGCCTCTCAAGGCGGCGATCATGAGCGCGCTTTCCCCCTTGGCGTTGAGCTTGTTCACATCAGTTTTCGGCCAATCAACGAGCACCTGAGCGGCTTTGAGGGATGGTTCCTGGAGCGCCAAATAAAGCCCGTGTTGACCGGTGGGATCCAAGGTGTTGGCGTCAAAACCACGGGCCAAAAGCTGAGTGATGGCTGAATCGTCGTCCCGTTTGATGGAGGTAAAAAAGTCTTCGTACGAACCCGCGTTTACGGAAATAAATCCCGTTAAAACAAGCAAGTAAATCGCTTTCTTAATGTGATTTATGAAGATTGTCTTCATGCGATGACTCCCTTGAAAAGGTATTCAAAGTTACGACTCGAAGCTTCCGCAATGGTTTCAATGGGCAGCTCTTTAAGCTCGGCAATCTGTTTGGCAACAAAGGGGACATATGACGGATTGTTGGTTTTACCGCGGTAAGGAACGGGCGCGAGATACGGGCTGTCGGTCTCTATCAGGATGCGGTCCAAAGGGACAAAACTGGCGACTTCACGCAGATCTGACGCGTTTTTGAAAGTCAAAATGCCCGAGAAAGAGATGTAAAAACCCAAGTCCAGCGCCGCCCGGGCCACCTGCAGGGTCTCGGTAAAGCAGTGAAATACGCCGCCGGCCCTGCCCGCCTGCCCTGACGATTCGCCCTCTTCCTTCAAGATGGCCAACGTGTCGTCCGAGGCACTTCGGGTGTGAATCACCAGCGGTTTCCCGGTAAGCTGCGCCGCCCGGATATGAACCCGAAAGCGCTCCCGCTGCCAGGCCATTTCCGCCACACTTCGACCCTCCAGCCGGTAGTAATCCAGTCCCGTCTCTCCAATGGCGACAACTTTGGGCAGTGCCGCGCGGCTGACCAAGTCGCTCACGCTGGGCTCGGTCACACCTTCGTTGTCGGGATGCACGCCCACGCTGCACCAGAAGTTGTCGTAAGTGGTGGCGAGTGCATGCACGGTCTCAAACTCTTCCAGCGTTGTGCAAATGCACAGCGCACGCTCGACCTGGGCCAGCGCCATGGCTTCTCGTATCTCTGGCAGGCGGGCTTGGAGCTCGGGGAAGCTCAAATGGCAGTGGGAATCGGTAAACATGGAGGTTTGGAGGATGAACGGCGTTATCGCCCAATGAAGGCAGGGATCGATAGCTATGCGGTAGCGGACCGCCGAGTGGCGGGCTAGATGGTCTGGGTCGGGCGGTCGGAAGCCAGATGCGCGCCAAGAATCTCTTCGATCTTGATCTTCAGCAGGCGGGACTTCTCATCTTTTGGAAAACGCACGCCCACGCCCTGGGTCCGGTTACCTGCCGCGCGAGCCGGCGTGACCCAGGCGACTTTTCCGGCCACCGGATAGCGTTGCGTATCGTCAGGCAGCGACAGCAGCACATAGACGTCGTCTCCGAGCTTGTAGTCACGGGCCGATGGAATAAAAACCCCACCCTCCGTGAACAAGGGGATGTAGGCCGCGTACAAAGCCGCTTTTTCCTTGATCGCCAGCTGGATGACGCTGGGCCGTACGGCATTCGAAGCGCTTGCGGTGGTGCCCAGGGCACCGGCCGCGGTGGCAGGAGGCGTTGTACTCATAGCGCTAGTTTATAGGTTTGCCCGTAGCGCTGTCTGCAGTGAAAACGATTATTTTGAATTGAGCGCCAGCTGCGCCCGACTCACCAGCGCTTCCAGCATCAGGCCCGGGTTGTAGGGATGCTCAACGGTGCGGGCAGTGGCGGCCAGCTCTTTGGACCAGGCACCCAGTGCCAGCACGCCAGGGGCAGCTGGACCGCCAGGCAGGTCGGTGACCCGGAAGAACCGGGGTTTTGCACCGACCTTGACCGCCAGTGCATCGTGACAAAGTTTTTGCAGCGCATCGACTACCTGACTTGGCGTCCAGTCGGCCAGCGCGCTGACATCGCCGCGCGCCATGGCTTTGGGCAAGGCTTGCCAATGCTCAGCGGCTGCACTGCTGGAGCCGCTCCGCAAGCGCTCGAGTGCATCGGCAGGCCTGCCGCCTGCTGCCGCCAGCAGAGTCTGCAGGTCGGCAGAGGTGGGCGCAGTGCCGGCCTTGCCTTGGGGCGGGGCTTGCCCCGTCAGCCATGCCAGAGCTTCTTCGGGAACCGGCCAGTGCATGGTATGGCCTTGGCAGCGGCTGCGAATGGTGGGCAGCAACTGGTGCGCCGCTTCGGTGGCCAGAATGAATTTCACAGCGCCCGGCGGCTCTTCCAGCGTTTTCAGCAGGGTATTGGCGGTGATACCGTTCATGCGCTCGGCCGGGTAGACAAGCACCACCTTGGTTGTGCCGCGTGAACGGGTGAACTGGGTAAAGGAAACCGCTTCGCGCGCGGCGTCGACCTTGATCTCCTTGCTGGGCTTGCGCTTTTTACTGTCCAGGTCGTCCTGGGTCTTTTCGTCGAGCGGCCAGCCCAGAGCCAGTGACAGGGTTTCGGGCATGAGGGCACACAAGTCGGCATGGGTATGGACATCCACCGCATGGCAACTGCTGCATTGGCCGCAAGCGCCCTCTGCCGTGGCTTGCTCGCACAACCAGGCGCGGGCCAGCGCCAGGGCAAGGTCAAATTGGCCGAGTCCCGAGGGACCGCTGAGCAGCCAGGCGTGGCCGCGCTGGGTCAGCAGGCTTTGCAGCTGCGTCCGGAGCCAGGGAGCCAGTGGCGGCCTTTCGGCCATGGCCTCTAGACTCATGGCAACCAGCCTTTATGGGTAAAAACCTGAAAGACCGACGCCCAGACGGCCTCACGTGGCGGTGAAGAGTCGATGCGGGCAAAACGGCCTGGCTCCCGGCTCATTCGATCGGCATAACCCTGGGCCACGCGGCGGAAAAACTCCACCGGCTGGGATTCAAATTTATCCGGCACGCGGGCACCGACCAGACGCTGCGCGGCCTCTTCCGGTGGAAGGTCGAACCAGACTGTCAGATCGGGCTGAATAATCGCAGCCGAATCTCGTTTTGTACCCAGTTCATGCACAAAACCGTGTCCCAGCCCCTGCACATCCTGCGCCCATAGTTCCAATTTTGAGAGCACCCCGAGGTCAAACCCCCGCCCTCCTCCCTGGTAGGCAAACGTGGCATCGGTAAAACGATCACACAAAACCACGTCGCCCCGAGCCAACGCCGGTGCGATCACTGTGGTCAGATGGTCGCGCCGCGCCGCAAAAATCAGCAGGGCTTCAGTCAGCGCGTCCATGGTGTCGTTGAGGATGAGGCAGCGCAGCTTCTCGGCCAGCGGTGTGCCGCCCGGCTCACGGCTCAGCGTCACGGCCCTGCCCTGCGCCCTGAAGGCGTCTGCCAGCGCGGCGATGTGAGTCGATTTGCCCGCGCCGTCTATGCCTTCGAAGCTGATGAAAAGACCGGGCTTCACTGATTACGCTGGTACTTATTGACCGCCCGGTTGTGTTCGTCCAGGGTGGCACTGAACTGGCTGGTGCCGTCGCCGCGCGCCACAAAATAAATCGCCTTGGTGGACGCCGGTTTGACGGCCGCCAACAAGGCGGGTTTGCCGGGCATCGCAATTGGCGTGGGCGGCAAACCAGCCCGTGTGTAGGTGTTGTAAGGGGTATCGGTCTGCAAATCGCGGCGGCGCAGGTTGCCGTCAAACTTCTCGCCCATGCCGTAAATCACCGTGGGGTCGGTTTGCAAAAGCATGCCTGTGCGTAGCCGGTTGGTAAACACCCCGCCAATTTCGGCCCGGTCGCTTGGTTTGCCGGTTTCCTTTTCGACAATGCTGGCCAGCACCAGCGCCTCCTCCGGCGTTTTCAGCGGCGTATCCGGGCTGCGCTGAGCCCATGCAGCCTCCAGCCGTTTGTCCATGGCCCGGGCCGCGCGCTTGAGCACAGCCAGGTCGCTGGCGCCTTTGCTGTAGGAATAGGTGTCGGGGAAAAAACGGCCTTCCGGGTGTACGCCGGGCTTGCCGATCTGCTGCATGATGGCCTCGTGGCTCAGACCCACCGTATCTGGCTTGAGGGCCTCGGCTTTTTGCAGAGCCGCCAGCACCTGGCGGATATTCCAGCCTTCCACAAAGGTGACGCTTTTCAGGCTTTCCTCGCCGCGCACCAGCATGCTCAGCAGCTTTCGAGGGGTCGTGCCTGGTGCCACTTCATAACTGCCAGCCTTGAGCTGACGCGCCTGGCCAGACAAGCGAAACCAGGCGTACAACAGTACCGAGGGTGCATCAACACCACTGGCCACTACCGCTTCAGCCACACCCTGGGCGGGCGTGCCGGGTTCGATTTCCAGATCCAGCACCTGGTTGCCCGGCGGAATCTTCAAAGGCAGTGGTTCGTGTAGCCACCAGCCGCCATATGCAAATGCCAGCAGGCCAGCCACAAAGATCAACCCGAATAAACCTGTGAATAAGCGTCTCAAACCCTGCTACCTTCTGGAAAACGATAGGTCTATGATAATTCAGGGCATGTCTACCTCCCCTTCCAATTCCCCCCTGGCTTCTACCTTGTCCGGCGTTGCGCCTCTGATGCACATGGGCGTGATTCGTGTGGTGGGCGAGGACGCCGCCAACTTTCTGCAAGGCCAACTGACGCAGGACGTGGCTCTGCTGGGCCTGGCCGAGGCGCGCCTGGCTGCTTTTTGCAACGCCAAAGGCCGCATGCAGGCCAGCTTCATCGTCTTTAAACGCAGCAAGGAAGAAATTCTCCTGATCTGTAGCCTCAGCATCCTGCCGGCCACGCTCAAGCGCCTGTCGATGTTTGTGATGCGCGCTAAAGCCAAGCTGAGCGACGCCAGCGCGGAGTATGTTCTGTATGGGGTGATGGGGGACGCTGTTGAGGCGCTGGCCGGCCGCAAGCTTGATGCTTGGGCGAAAGTCGACCTTGACGCGGCAACACTGGTGAACCTGTATCCCGGCGCCGGACAAGCACGCGCCTTGTGGTGCGCGCCTGCTGGCTCAGCCGCCCCTGTGGGCCCGGCTCTGGCGACAGACCTGTGGCAATGGCTTAGCGTTCAGTCCGGCATCGCGATGATCACCCAGCCGATTTTTGAGGCCTTTGTGCCGCAGATGCTCAACTACGAATCGGTTGGCGGCGTGAACTTCAAAAAGGGCTGTTATCCCGGGCAGGAGATCGTGGCCCGTAGCCAGTTTCGTGGCACGCTCAAGCGCCGGGCCTATCTGGTGCACACGGAGGGAACGCCCGCCGTCGGGCAGGAAGTGTTTCACGCATCCGACGCCACTCAGCCCTGCGGTCTGGTCGCGGCCTGCGCGCCGCACCCTTCTGGCGGTTTTGACGCTATTGTGTCCATGCAAACGTCTGCCGCTGTCGATGCGCAAGGTGGACAGCTGACGCTGGGCAGTGCCTCCGGCGAAGCGCTGGCGTTGCTGCCGCTGCCCTACCCGCTGCTCGAAGACCTCTGAGCCCCGCGTTGCGGCGGTTAAGCCCGCGCCTGCAATCTCGGCGGCAAAGTGTTCAACAAAATCCGCTTCATCACTCCCAGGTACTGCTTCCACAACCCACCGGAGTTGTATGCCAAGCCGTATTTGATACACAGCGCTTGAATGCGAGGTGCCACCTCGGGGTAACGGTGGGCGGGCATATCGGGGAACAGATGGTGCTCGATCTGGTGACTCAGGTGGCCACTGAGGATGTGAAACCAGCGCGGACCTGTGAGGTTGCTGGAGCCCGAGAGCTGGCGGATATACCAGTCCCCACGTGTCTCATTGCGGGTGTCTTCTTCGCGGTACATGGCCACGCCCTCGGTGAAGTGGCCGCAAAAAATGATCAGGTAGGTCCACAGGTTGCGCAGCAGGTTGGCGCAAAAGTTGCCCGCCAGTACACGCGGCGCGCTCCACAGCGCCAGGGCCGGAAACAGCAGGTAGTCTTTGAACCAGACCTTGCCTACCTTGGTTAAAAAGCGGTTCAGGCGCTCTTTAAACTCTGCCTTCGGCATGGCACCGTGGGTGTAGCGGCCGATTTCCAGGTCGTGTGATCCCACCCCGTACTGAAAACCCATGGCCAGCATCAAGTTGGCAAACGGCTGCAGCCAGTGGCGTGGCTTCCATTTTTGGTCGGGCGTCATGCGCAGCAACGAGTAGCCCAGGTCGCGGTCTTTGCCCAGTATGTTGGTGTAAGTGTGGTGGGTCACGTTGTGCGAGTGGCGCCATTGTTCGCCGTCGCAGGCAATGTCCCACTCAAAAGTTTGCGAGTTCAGGGTCGGGTCGCCCGTCCAGTCGTATTGGCCGTGCATCACGTTGTGGCCAATTTCCATGTTGTCCAGGACCTTGGCATGGGTCAGGGCCAAAACACCTGCGACCCAGCTCAGTGGTCCCAAACCAAAGTGCAGCAGCGCGCGGCCACCGATTTCACTTGCGCGGCTGATGCGGATCATGCTGCGGATATGGTCCACATCGGCCTGGCCCAGCTTGGTCATGACGCTTTCGCGGATGGTGTTGACCTCGCGCTCAAACTCGGCAACCTGCTCGCGGCTCAGGGTTCTGGGTGTGGCAAAACGCATGGGGTTCTCCTTTGGAAAAAACAAAAATAGCGTGAATACAGAAAGGGCTTGTGCTCAAAGGTCCAACGCGACGTCCGAGCGGGCAACCGAGATACACAGGCGAATCAACTCGTTAGGCGCGTTGCTGGTAACACCGGTCTGCAGGTTTTCGACCGCACCGCTGGTTTTGACGCACTGGCACGATCGGCAAATGCCCATTCGGCAACCGTGTTTGGGCGACTGCCCTGCTCGCTCGGCCTGCTCCAGCAATGTCGCGGTGCCCTGGGTGGAAAACTGCACCGCGCTGCGGGTCATGGTTACGGCCACCGGGGTTCCGGGTGCGGTGCTGAGCCGCAAGGGTGCAGCCGCAAAACGTTCGGTATGCAGGGGCGCCGCTAAAGCTGCGGTTTGCCAATGGGCCTCGATGCTTCCCATAAACCCTGCCGGACCGCACATCCACGTGGCACGCTGGCCCAAATCGGGCACAAGCAATTGCAGCTTTTCGGTTGTAAAACGTCCGTCTACCGCACTGTGGTGGACCCGCAGACTCAGGCCTGCAAGGTCGGGGGTAATGACGCGTAATTGCTGGGCAAAGATCTGCTCTTGTGGGCTGTGGCACACATGCATAAACACCACATCACCCTGGTAGCTGCGTCGATGCAGATCGCGCAACATGGCCATAACCGGGGTGATGCCACTGCCCGCGCTAAGCAGCAGCAGCTTGGCCGGCAGCACGTCTGAGAGCACAAAGTCACCCATGGCCTGGCTGATGGTCAGCACATCACCCTCCTTAACGGATTGATGCAGGTGTTGCGACACCAACCCACCCTCCTGGCGTTTGACCGTGATGGCAATGCGCCGCGCGCCGGGGCGTGACGACAGGCTGTAGGCACGTTGCACCCGGCGGCCATCGATTTCCAGCGAAACCTGCACAAACTGCCCTGCCTGCGCCCCCATCCACAAGGCGTTGGGTTGCAATACAAATGTTTTGGTGGTGGAGGTCTCGTCAGTGATGCGCAGCACACGGGCGTGCACGGTGGTGAGAGACAACAAAGGGTGTAGCGCCGCCAGGCTGTCCTCAACAGCGCTTAAACGAACGATGGACTCCACCCAAGGGTGGCGCAGGCTGGCTATCAGAGGTGCATGGAGCTTGTGGAGCAAGCGTGCAGCCAGTGGGCCGACGGGCGGTTTGCGCGCAGTATGGCTGGGCTGTGGCGTAACAGTTGGCATCAAATACTCCGGTAAGTGGAGCCGGTATGCTGAAAGAGAGCCGGCGTGGTTGTATTGTGTACGTATGTACACTCAAAGTCGAGGCCACACATTGCGATTAGAGCGTTCAGCCAAAGTTTGCAATAGAAGCAGCACGTAAAACGCACTTTCATCTAATCAATATAGAATACAAACGTACACAAATCATTTGAACAATGACCAAAACCCGCCCCCCTGCAGAGCGCAAAGACCAACTCACCCGCACCGAGCGCAAAGACCTCACCCGCAACAGCCTGTTGCAGGCGGCTTTGGGGCTGATGGGTGAGGGGCGCAGCTTTACCAGCCTGGGTATTCGCGAGATTGCCCGCGAGGCCAGCATGGTGCCCAATGCCTTCTACCGCCACTTTCGCAACACCGACGAGTTGGGCCTGGAACTGGTGGAAGAAGTGGGCGTGACGCTGCGCCGCCTGCTGCGCGAAGCCCGTCAGGCCGAGGTGGCCGCGGCGGATCAAGTACGCCGCTCAGTGGCGGTGTATCACCAGTACCTGCTGGACAACCGGCTGCTGTTTCTGTTTGTCTCGAGTGAGAGAGCCGGTGGCAGCCGCATCTTGCGCATGGCTATTCGCAACGAAGTGAGCCATTTCACCAATGAGATGGCGCAGGATTTGCGCCGCCTGGGGCTGTACAAGGAGATGTCCACCTCCAGCTTGCAAATGGTGTGTGGCCTGATCGTCACCACCATGCTGGCCGCCGCCCCGGAAATCCTGGACCTGCCGCCTGATCAGCCTTTGCTGGAGGCGGAAATGATGGAAACCTTCATCCGCCAACTGCGCCTGGTGCTGATCGGTGCATCGGTCTGGAAAGACCTGTCTGGTACAGCCTGAGGGCCTTACCGGACACCAGCTGGAGTGCTGTGTTCCAGCACCCCGCCACTACATCCTGAAACTACGCCGTTCTGGATGAACCAGTCGAAGCGGGCAGCGACCGGACCATCTCGATGTGCGGAATCTCGACCTCGTTAAAAGCCTCGCCGCGCGCAACAAAACCGAGTCGGGCATAAAAGCCTTCGGCGCTGCGCTGCGCGTGCAGCAACACTTCGGTGTCGCCGCGCTGCCCGGCTTCGGTCATCAACGCGTCAAGCAGTTCCCGCCCCAGACCGGCGCCGCGCAACACCCGCTTGACGGCCATGCGACCGATTTTTCCGGTGCCGGGTGCCTGCTGTAACAGTCGGCCGGTGGCAATGGGCTTTCCAAGACCGTTGTAGGCCACGGCATGAATCGCGGTGGCGTCGCCCTCGTCCCACTCCATGGCCATCGGAATGCCCTGCTCTTGCACAAATACCTCGGTACGGACGGCGGCGGCATCATGGCCCAAGTCCGCCCATGACCCGGCCTTGATGTTGACCATGGCCTCCCCCGCCTCAAAGCCAGTCAGGATGCTGCGCAGCACCGGCGGCACCGGCCGCGAGGTTTGCGTGGCCGGATCGGCAAACACGTAAACCAGCTCACAGGTGATCAAGAGCACATCGCCCCGAAAGATGGCGCCGGTGAACACCATGGACGAGTTGCCGATACGCGCGCACTTCATGGCAATATCGATCTGGTCGTCATAACGCGCTGAGCCGTGGTATTCGACCGTGGCCTTCTTGACGTACAGGTCGCCCCCGAGCTGGTGCATCGCTTCTTCGTAAGGCAGGGCCAGCGCTCGCCAGTAGTCGGTAACCGCCGTGTCAAAGTACATCAGATAGTGCGCGTTGAAGACTATTTTTTGCATGTCCACCTCAGCCCAGCGCACACGCAGCCGGTGGAAAAATCGAAAGTCGTGTCGTTTCATGAATCGCTTCTATTTGTTGAATGCATGGCGCAAGGCGTGGGCCGCATGCGCATGGGCCTGCCGGGCTTCCACAATGACGCGGCCCATCTTGATGAACTCATGCGTCACGCCCCGGTAAATCTCCAAGTCCACCGTGACCCCGGCCATGCGCAGTTTATCGGCATAGGCCAGACCTTCGTCGACCAGCGGGTCGCATTCGGCCAAGCCCACCCAGGCAGGCGTCACGCCCTCAACATCAGGTGCGTTAAGCGGCGCAAAACGCCAGTCCTCGCGGTCAGCCGGGCTGCGCAAGTACTGGTTGAAGAAATAGTCGATGTGCGAGGCCTCCAGTACAAAGCCATCGGCAAAACGCCGGTGTGAAGCGCTGTCCTGTAACGACGCGCAGCCGGGATAAATCAGCAATTGCAACTCCAGCGGCAAGGCCATGTCGCGCGCCTGAATCGCGCAGGCGGCGGCCAGGGTGCCGCCAGCGCTGTCTCCGCCGACGGCCAGCCGGGTGATGTCCAGCCCGCGCTCATCCCCATGAAAAGACAGCCAGGCCAGCGCATCCCAGGCATCGTTGGCGGCAGTTGGAAATTTGTGTTCTGGCGCCAGGCGGTAATCCACCGAAATCACCGCGCAACCGGCCAGGTGACTAAGCTGCCGACACAAAATATCGTGTGTGGCGATGCTGCCAATGGTGAAACCGCCACCGTGAAAGTACAGAAGCACCGGTAGCGCTTTGTGCGATGGCGCGTACAGACGCAGCGGCAGGGCATAGCCGTCGCGCGTGGCAATGGTGAAGTCTTCCACGCGATCCAGCGCAGGCTTGGGAATTTCGAGCAGTCCTGCGCCCGCTTCATAGGCCGCGCGCGCGTCCTGCGGGCTCAGCTTGTGCATCGGCGCACGCCCCGCACGAGCCATGCGCACCAGCACGTCGCGCATCGCCGGTGTCAGCAGGTCGGTGGATTGGCCGGGCGGTTTCATCTGGCTGATAAGTTGGGACCAGGATCGACCATCACCAAAGTGACAGTAAAACTGAAGTGAATGTCTGTCACGGCGCCTCCAGCCATTAGAGTAAGGTCACCAGATCGTACAACGCTACAAAGAGACACCCATCCCATGGCCTTCATTTATTACATCACCCAAATTCAGTTCGAGTACGGCGCGGTCAAACTGCTCAAGCAGGAGTGCGAGCGGGTGGGCATCACCAGTCCGCTGATCGTCACCGATGCCGGTGTCAAGGCTGCGGGTGTGCTGCAAAAAGCGCTGGACGCCCTGCCCGGCATGACGGTGGCGGTGTTTGACCAGACACCCTCCAACCCGACGGAAGCTGCGGTGCGGGCGGCGGCAGCGATGTACAAGGCCAGTGGCTGCGACGGCCTGATTGCCGTCGGCGGCGGTTCGGCGATTGATTGCGCCAAGGGCGTGGCAATTGCCGCTACGCATGAAGGGCCGCTCACCACCTACGCCACCATCGAAGGCGGGTCACTGAAAATCACAGACCGTGCAGCACCGCTGATTGCCGTGCCCACCACCAGCGGCACCGGCAGCGAAGTGGCGCGCGGCGCCATCATCATCGTGGACGACCACCGCAAGCTGGGCTTTCACTCCTGGCACCTGGTGCCAAAAACCGCGATCTGCGACCCCGAGCTCACCCTGGGCCTGCCCGCCAAGCTGACGGCCGCCACCGGCATGGACGCGATTGCGCACTGCATGGAAACCTTCATGGCGCCAGCTTTCAACCCGCCGGCCGACGGCATTGGCCTGGACGGCCTGCAGCGCGGCTGGGCGCACATCGAACGCGCCACCCGCGACGGCAGCGACCGCGAAGCCCGCTTCAACATGATGAGCGCGTCCATGCAGGGCGCCATGGCCTTCCAGAAAGGCTTGGGCTGTGTGCACTCTTTAAGTCACAGCCTGGGCGGGGTCGATCCGCGCCTGCACCACGGCACGCTGAACGCGATGTTTTTACCGGCCGTGGTCAGCTTCAACGCAAGCGCTGAATCGATTCAAAAGGAAAACCGCCTGAACCGCATGGCCCAGGCCATGGGCCTGGCGTCAGGCAGCGATATCCCGGAAGCGATCCGGGATATGAATGCCCGCCTGGGCCTTCCCAAAGGGCTGGCCGAAATGGGCGTGCAGCGCGAGCAGTTCGACCAGATCATCGTCGGCGCGCTGGCCGATCATTGCCATAAGACGAATCCGCGGATTGCGACGGCTGGGGAGTATGCGGAGATGCTGGCGGAGTCGCTTTGAGGCATGAAAAACTTTTCTGCCAGGCTCCGTGAGTTGGTTGGGAATCAGCAAGAAATACGCCCCCTGCTGTGTCAGGGAAATCCATTGGAATGTACTGTTGCGGTGGTCGGTATCAACCCTGCGACGAAAACGCCATTTTGGCCCTACTGGAATGACGACCGAGGGATGGATCGCGCGTCTTGGATGGCAGCATACAAGGAGATGCAAGACAACAAACTGAGCCGCTCAAGGGCCGCGCTGGAGCGATTTGTGCCCCAAGTTGCAGCCAAAGCAGTCGAAATCAATGCCTACTCGAAACAAAGCAGCCGATTCGCAGATCTTCAGTTCGAACATCGAACGACGGACGTCTTTGAATTCGTGCTTGGCATGGTTAAACCCCGCGTGGTTCTATATGCCGGCGTTGCAGTGTCTAAAACTGTTGAGAGGCTATCTCTGCCCTGGGCGCCAGAGTTGATCCAAGCGCGACACTTCATCTATTGGGGGCGCACTTACGAGCATGAACTTGCTACGCAAATAAATCGACTGCTTCGATCGGACTAAACACAGTTGCCGACTTGCGTCGAGCTGTCTGTGTCAAAGTGCTTTTCACCCCAACATCATCTACGCCACCAGCTACCAAATCAGCAGCGTATTCGAGGTGCAGTTGGTAGTCGAGGTTGTCATTTCGATGCATCCGGCAATTCGCAAACGTGATCACAAGTCTGCAGGCTGTCGGATCAAACTTTCAGCCGGAATTCCAAGCCCGATATGCAGCTTCCACACCATGGCCATAGTAAGTTTTCTCTTTCCATTTAGAACTTCGTACACCCGGTTACGCTGCCCAATCATGGGCTCCAGGTCTTTAGGCTTGAGGCCTTGCTGTTCCATGCGGAATTTGATGGCCTGCACCGGATCGGGTGGGTCTATCGGGTAGTGCTTGGCCTCGTACGCTTCAATCAGCGTGAGCATGGCTTCAAAGTGCGCGCCGGCATCGCTGTCTATCTCGGGTTCGTTGTCAAAATACGGTGCGACCAACTGCAGCGCGGCTTGGTAATCGGGCTCTGTGCGAATCGGATGAATGGGATAAGCATTCTTTTTCATGGCTGGTTCTCCACGGTGGCGGCGTCGATGGCATCGTACTGCGCATGTGTTCCAACGAACTTGATGTACAGCGCTTCAAAACGATAGGCTACCGCCACCACCAGGCGGTAATCGTTGCCCTTGATATTGAACACCACCCGGTTGGCGCCAACAAAACTGGCGCTGGCGTACCGTAGCTTGATGCCCTGCGGGGTTTTCCATTGCGAGTGGCTGGCGTCTTCAAACCAGGTCTGCAAAGCCTGTTTTGATGCAGGATGTTTACGCCAAAACTCCACCAAAATCGCTTTTGAAATAACCCGCATAGACGCATTTTAGTCCCATTTTGGGACCAATGTCAATGCATCCAGTCGCGTCCGTCAAAGTTCCTCCACCCGTTCCATATCCGGCCTTGCCAGCCACTCCTGCAACTCGTCCGCAAGTTGTCGGCTGGCCGCCACCGCTTCGCGCCAGGCCTTCATGCGCGCGCGGGTCGGAGGCGTAGCGCACAAAGTCGTTGCGGTCAGGCAGCTTGCCGTTGGGCAGGCTTTTAATCCATGCTGGGGCGGGTGCCAGCAGCAGCATGTTGTCGAGGAAATGCGTAGCCCCATGTCGCCATTTCAGGCCTTTGTCGAGCCAGCCGGGCACCACAGCTTTCTGGAAGTGCGGGTAGAGCACCAGGCCGCCCTCACCTTTGCCGCCAGGAGCTTCGGAGATCAATTCAGCCGCGTAGTTCAGGTGCAGGTGGTAGTCGGTGATGCCGCCATCCCAGTAGGCGCCGGGCGGTGCGCCGGGAATGTTGTGCACCGCCTTGAGCATGAAGGGAATGGAGCAGCTCGCTTGCAGCGCCGGGTTGAAGTTGGCTTCGGTCAGCGGCAGCTGGCGCGTGCGGTAGTCGCTGGTGGCAAACGGAAGCGCTGCGTCCTGGCTTGAAAACACCACGCGCTCCAGCCAGGCGCCCATGGCCTTGCGGTGCAGGGTGTTGGTGACAAAAGCACCGAGGTAGCCCAGCGGCGTTCCCACCCCATGTTCGCGGCGCAGCATGTGGCGCCCGCGCGAGGTGACGATGTGCAGTCGGTAACGCGGGTGTTGCAGCACCTGCTTCACCCGGCCGCCGTAAAAGTCCCTCAAGCTTTGGCCGAACTGCTCGCTGACAATTTGGGCGGGAGGCAATTTTTTACCTGGCGGCGCGGCGATGTGCTGCTGGATGTAGTCGTCCTCCAGCCGCTGAAAGGCGGAAACAGGGTCGTCCAGGCAGGCCGTGGCCATGCGCCAAGCACCAATTGAAGCGCCGACCAAGTGCACCTCTTGCGTGCTGGCCTGCAACCAATCGCCAAAAATGAAACGGTCCAGCGGCCCCAGCACAAGCCCCTTGGGCCCACCCGCCGCGCCAGGCACCACCCCCACGTCCTGCGGGCTCAGGCCGTGGTCGGCAATGTGCTGTCGTGCTTTGGGGCCAGCGTAAAAACGGAGAGCTTTCATCGGGTGCGCAGCGTACGGAACTTTATTTTTTCAATCCCGCCAGTTTGCTGAAGGCCGACTCCATCGCAGTTGCCGCCGATGCCTGGGGCGCTCTGGCTTGCCCACCATGCTGCCCCCGGTTCTGCGGGCCGGGTCGTGCGCCTTCGAACCGGTTCTCGCGCGGCGCATCGCGGCGCGCTGGTGCGGCGTCCAGCTTCATGGTGAGACCTATGCGTTTGCGGGCCACATCCACCTCTGTGACGCGCACCGTCACGATGTCGCCGGTTTTCACTACCTCGCGCGCGTCATTGACAAACTTGTTGGCCAACTGGCTCACATGCACCAGGCCGTCCTGGTGCACGCCGATGTCGATGAAGGCGCCGAAGGCCGCCACATTGCTGACCGTGCCCTCCAGCGTCATGCCTTCTTTCAAATCCTTGATGTCTTCCACGCCGTCGTTAAAGCGCGCCACCTTGAAGTCGGGGCGCGGATCGCGGCCCGGCTTTTCTAGTTCGGCGATGATGTCTTTCACCGTGATGACGCCAAACTGCGCGTTGGCAAACAGCTCGGGCTTGAGCGTTTTGAGCATCTCGGCGCGGCCCATCAGCTCGGCCACCGGTTTGCCAGTGTGCACCATGATTTTTTCGACCACGGGGTAGGTTTCGGGGTGTACACCCGTCATGTCGAGCGGGTTGGTGCTGGCGTGCAGGCGCAAAAAACCGGCGCTTTGCTCAAAGGTCTTGGCGCCCAGACCAGTGACCTTGAGCAGGTCTGCACGGGATGCAAAGGCACCGTTGGCGTCGCGCCAGCGCACCACCGCCTTGGCCACCGTCTGGCTCAAGCCCGACACCCGCGCCAGCAACGGCACGCTGGCAGTGTTCAGGTCCACGCCCACGCTGTTGACGCAGTCTTCCACCACCGTGTCCAGGCTGCGCGCCAGGTCGCTTTGATTCACATCGTGCTGGTACTGGCCGACACCGATGGACTTTGGATCGATCTTCACCAGCTCTGCCAACGGATCTTGCAAGCGGCGGGCAATGCTGGCCGCGCCGCGCAGGCTCACGTCAACGTCAGGCATTTCCTGGCTGGCAAACTCGCTGGCTGAATAAACCGAGGCGCCAGCTTCGCTGACCACAATGCGTTGCATGCCGTCTATGCGTTTCATCAAATCGGCAGCCAGCTTGTCGGTTTCACGGCTGGCTGTGCCGTTGCCGATGGCGATCAAGTTGACGCCGTGTTTTTCACAGAGCTTTGCGAGCGTATGGAGTGAGCCGTCCCAGTCCTTGCGCGGCTCGTGCGGGTAAATCGTTGATGTTTCAACCAGCTTGCCGGTCGCGTCCACCACCGCCACCTTGACGCCTGTGCGTATGCCAGGGTCCAGCCCCATCACCACGCGCGGCCCGGCAGGCGCGGCCAGCAGCAGGTCACGCAGGTTGTCGGCAAACACCTTGATCGCCACCTTCTCGGCTTCCTCGCGCAGGCGGCTGAACAAGTCGCGCTCTATCGACAGGCTGAGCTTGACGCGCCAGGTCCAGGCCACACATTTGCGCAGCAGATCGTCGGCCGCCCTGCCCTTGTGGCTCCAGCCCAGGTGAATGGCGATTTTTCCTTCGGCGATGCTGGGTTGCCCGGCCTCCGGCGGCACAGGCAGCATCAGCTTGGCGTCCAGAATCTCCAGCCCTCGCCCGCGAAACACGGCCAACGCCCGGTGCGAAGGCACACGGCCTATCGGCTCGTCGTAGTCAAAGTAATCGCGGAATTTGGCGTGGTCGGCGTTGTTTTCGTCTTTGCCCGCGACGAGTTTGGACGAAAACAGCCCTTCGCTCCACAGCCATTGACGCAGGCCCTGCAACAGCGCCGCGTCTTCGGCCCAGCGCTCGCTCAGGATGTCGCGTACGCCGTCCAGCACCGCCTGAACGGTGGTGAAGTCGTCGCCGTTTTCGGTTTTTTCTGCTTTCACAAAGGCCACAGCCTCGTCAAGCGGCACCAAGCTCGGGTTGGCAAACAGTTTGTCGGCCAGCGGTTCAATGCCCGCCTCGCGCGCCATCTGCCCCTTGGTACGGCGTTTTTGCTTGAAGGGCAAATACAGGTCTTCCAGTTCCTGCTTGGTGGGTGCAGCCTCAATGGCGGCGCGCAGCTCGGGCGTGAGTTTGCCCTGCTCTTCAATGCTTTTAAGCACCGACTCGCGCCGCTCCTGCAGCTCGCGCAGGTAGCCGAGGCGATACTCCAGCTCCCGCAGCTGAATGTCATCGAGTCCGCCGGTGACCTCTTTGCGGTAACGCGCGATGAATGGGACGGTGGCGCCACCGTCTAGCAGCTCAACCGCCGTTTTGACCTGGTGCTCCTGCACCTTGATTTCAAAGGCGATCTGTCGAATGATTTTTTGCATGTATTTTTACGAGAACACGGGGAGAAAGGGGGCGAGTTTGCCACATGTGGCGCAGCGTCCGGCCCGGCAAAGTCCGCTACCATCTTCCCCTTCCATTCGCACAACGCAGCACACAGGAAATTCATGGCAGTCGAACAAGGCAGTGAACTGGTCAAAGTGGTGGTTTTGCTGGGCGCTGGCGTGCTGGCAGTGCCGCTGTTCAAGCGCCTGGGCCTGGGCTCGGTGCTGGGTTACCTGGCGGCTGGCCTGGCCATCGGCCCCTTCGGACTGGGGTTTTTCAGCGAGGCCGGGACCATCCTCCACATCGCCGAGTTAGGCGTGGTGATGTTTCTCTTTGTCATTGGCCTGGAGATGCAGCCTACACGCCTTTGGACCTTGCGCCGCCAGATTTTTGGCCTGGGCCTGATGCAAGTGGCGGTGTGCGGCGCGCTGCTCACGGTGCTTGGCGTGCTGGGTGGACTCAAGCCTTTGGTGGCCTTTATTGCGGCTATGGGTTTTGTGCTGTCGTCTACCGCCATCGTGATGCAACTGCTCGACGAGCGCGGCGATACCTCCACGCCACGCGGCCAGCGCATGGTGTCCATTCTGCTGCTGGAAGACCTGGCTATCGTGCCGCTGCTGGCCCTGATAGCTTTTCTGACACCCGAGCCCGCTGATGGCGCGAGTGTGTCGCGCTGGGTGTCCATCGGCGTGGCGCTGGCCGCCATCATCGGCCTGGTGGCTGTAAGCCGCTGGCTGCTTAACCCGTTGTTTCGCGTGCTGGCCAAAGCCAAGGCGCGCGAAGTGATGACCGCCGCCGCGCTGCTGGTGGTGCTGGGTGCCGCACTGGCCATGCAGTGGGGTGGCCTGTCGATGGCGCTGGGCGCGTTTGCCGCCGGCGTAATGCTGTCCGAGTCTACTTTCCGGCACCAGCTGGAGGCCGATATCGAGCCTTTTCGCGGCATCTTGCTGGGCCTGTTTTTCATGGGGGTTGGCATGTCGCTGGACCTGCCACTGGTGCTGGCCGACTGGCCGCTTATTCTGGGTGGCGTGTTGGCCTACATGGGGGTCAAGGCGCTGGGCATCTATGCGGTGGCGCGCGCGACGCGCTCCAGCCATGGCGATGCGCTGCAACGCATGGCCCTGATGGCCCAGGGCGGCGAGTTTGCGTTTGTGCTGTATTCGGCGGCAGCGGCGGCCGGCATCGTGCAGGCCAATGTCAATGCTGCGCTCACGGCAGCCATCATCATCTCCATGGCCTTGACGCCGCTGGCCGTGTTTGCCCTGCGTTGGGTGAGGCCGGAAAAGGCCGAGCAGGACATGGAAGGCGTGGAGGCAGCGCGGGGACTGAAGGGCAGCGTGCTCATCATTGGCTTTGGCCGCTTTGGCCAGATTGCCAGCCAAGCCTTGCTGGCGCGCGGCATTGACATTGCCATCATCGAAAACGACACCGACATGATTCGAGCGGCGGCGCAGTTCGGTTTCAAGGTGTATTACGGCGACGGCACGCGTCTGGACGTGCTGCACGCCAGCGGCGCCGGGCACGCACGGGCTATTTTGGTCTGTGTTGACAAAAAAGAAGCCACGACCTGCATCGTGACCCTGGTCAAGCACGAATTTCCGCTCACACCGGTGCTGGCCCGCGCCTACGACCGACAGCACGCCATCGAACTCATGCGGCTGGGTGTGGACTATCAATTGCGGGAAACATTGGAGTCTGCCCTGGCCTTCAGCGCGCAAGCATTGCGGCAGTTGGGCGTGCCGGAAGTGGACGTCGCCGAGGTGGCCGAGGACATACGCCGTCGCGACAGCGAACGCCTGCAGTTGCAGATGGGGGGCGACATCAGCGCGGGCATCAATTTGATGCACGGCGGCCGATGGACGCCGACACCGCTCACCCGGCCACAGCGCTCAGCCAAGGCGCTCAACGAGGAAGCGGCCGAGGCGATCGAGTCTGACGCGCATGAGGAATCCTCTGCCAGCGCTGGGGAAGCAAAAACCGGGTGATGGCCGCAGCGTAAACAGGCCCTTTTCCTACAAACCGGCTTGCGCGCACCGCTGAGTATTAGACTTCAATTTTTGGAGTTCTAACCATGCGTACCCGAACCATTGTGTTGATCGTCGCCATCATCTTGATGGCTGGCCTTGCCGCACTGAACGTCGATGAATTCAGCCGCTCCACTCTTCTGAGTCTTGGTTTTACCACCGTACAGGCTCCGCTGGGTCTGGTTATGCTGGTGCTGCTGTTCACAGTGCTACTGGCTTTTCTGGCGACAACGCTTTATATGCAGGGCTCGCATTTGCTTGAAACGCGTCAATACGCGCGCGAACTCAGTACCCAGCGTGGCCTGGCAGACAAGGCCGAAGCTTCACGCTTTACCGAACTGCGCCAGTTTCTCGACGCTCAGGCCGCAACGGCTTTGAACCGCGAGGCCGCGCAGGCTACAGTGCTGGCCGAACGGTTGGCACAGACCCAGCAAGCCCTGATAGCAAAAATTGAACAGTCGGAAAACGCCACGGCCGCCTACATCGGCGAGTTGGAAGACCGGCTGGAACGTCGTGATGCAGCCAACCGGCCGCCCCAGATGGCCGACGAACCTGTTCTGTACAAGCAAGACACCCTGGAGCGCTGATCAGCTGTGACCGACGTTCTGGCCTGAAAGAGTTGTAATAACGCGCTGACGAGCGCGACAAATGGGGAATCTTCAAAAAGGGATTCCCCATGTCTTTTTCAGCTCTCAAAATCATGGCCAGCTGCTCAGTGTTGACGGTAGCCACGGCCAGCTTCGGCATGACAAACCAGTGCACAGCGAGTTCCGGCTCTCATGTCACGCCCGTGCTGGAGTTGTACACGTCTGAGGGCTGCAGTTCATGCCCCCCGGCTGACAAATGGCTTTCCAGTCTTAAAGGCAAGGACGCGGTCATCCAGGCCTTCCACGTCGGTTACTGGGACTACATCGGCTGGGTAGACCGCTTTGCCGCACCCGCACATACCACCCGGCAACGAGACATTGCGGGTAAAAACCGGTTGCGCAGCATTTACACACCGCAAGTGGTGCTGGATGGCCGCGACCTGCCGCGCTGGAGCGGTAGCGATGCGGCTGCCCGAAATGGGCGCGAAACCGCACGGATGAGCATTGTCCTGAAGCGCCTGGCTGAGAATCAGTTTGACGCGACCGTCACACCAGTTGGCCAGAGCGGTACATCTCAAAACTGGGCGGCTTACTGGACCGTGACCGAACACGGACACAACTCCAAAGTGCAAGCAGGTGAAAACGCCGGCGAATTTCTAAAACACGATTTTGTGGTGCGCCAGTACACCCAGGCCGGCACCTATGGGGCGGGTGACGCAACGCCCAGAACCCTCGGTTTTCGCAGCATTGAAGCAACGCCGGGCCACCCTCGGCAAATTAATCTGGTGGTGTACGAGCCGCAAAGCGGCAAGACGCTGCAGGCCTTGAGTCTGCAATGCCAGGGTTAAGCAGATTGCCTTTAACTACCTTTAACGCGCGACCCCGCGCCCACGGAAAACCAGCAAACCCAGCATCACGACAGCAATGCCGAGAAAACACAAAAAGGACCAATTGGCAATGGACAGGCCGAGAAACGTCCAATCAATCTTGGTGCAGTCACCACTGCCTTTGAAGATCATGGGGATCACGCGTTTGAGTGGAAACGTTTCAATCATTCCGTAGAAATCACGACCGCAGGAGGCCTCTTCCGGTGGATACCACTGAAGAAAGCTCTGGCGCGCTGCAACAAAGGCGCCGAAGACAGCAAGCACCAGTGTGAGCAGGGAGCCCGTGACGAGCGATCCCGTCCGATTCGTCAATGCCGTGAAGCCCGAAACCACCGCCACCAGAGTAAGCGCATAACGCTGCACGATACACATGGGACAAGGCTCCAAACCAACCACATGCTGCAGGTACAAACCAAAAGCCAGCATGGCGATACAGACAGCGGAGATGAGCCCGAGCACGCGGCGAGGCGCTGACTCCATATAGTTCAAGAACATCACGACCTTTTGATAAATGCGGGAAATCCGGGAAATGCCCGAAGGTTCGTGAGTTTAGTGGGAGATAAGTTCCCACAAGCGCAAACGCGATAGAAAGTCCGGCGTGCGGAACCAGACCTTGCCACAGTGCGGGGCCGATGCCCGCCCTGTAGCAACTGATACGGGTTTACTTCTTGTCCGGTGCCGGCGTAACCGTGACCGTTGGAACGGTGATGGTTTTTTCTTCCGTCTTCACGGTCGGGACAGTCACGGTCTTTTCCGTGCTGCCTACCTTCACGTCAGGCGGCGTCACTTCGTACTTGGGCAGCGTGACGTCGCCCTCTTTGGTTTTTGTCACTTCCACTTGGGGGACGGTGATATTGCCTTCTTGAGTTTTTTTGACGTCACAGGCGCTCAGGCCAAGAGCGCTGGCTGAAATAAGGGCTAAAGCGAAGGTGGTTTTCAACATGGGTACTCCCGGTTAATGTTTAAAAAATTGTTAAGTGGATGCATCAAAAGCCCGCTTCATCAAGACTTGGTAATGGTCTGAAGCGGAAACTTTGAAAGAATTTTCCCTGCGCTTTACATCCCGGATTTGTAGGGCGGCTTCCTACGTCTGTGTGAGCAGAGTCTCATTTTTCTTCAGGCTCAGCTGCCCTTCCTGCGCAACGCCGCACGCCGAAACCGACGCGTCAAGCCATCTCTTCGCCACGCAGGTTTTCTTCCAAAAAATCCAGAAAGCTGCGCACAGCCGGCACCTGACCACGACGTGACGGAAACACGGCATGCAGCATGCCAGGTCTCAGCACCCAACCCGGCAAAACCGGCACCAGCAACTTGGCCTGCATCTCGGCACGGCTCAGCATTTCAGGTAAAAAGCTCATGCCGGTACCCGCCATAACAGCCAGCTTGAGAGTCTGCAAATCGTCGGCGACATAACGCGGTTGATGGTGGAAGGTGAAGACCTTGCCTTCGGGGCCCAACAGCTCCCACGTGCTGCGACCGTCACTGGCAGACATGGCGACGGTGTCCAGATCTTTCAGATCGTCCGGCGTGACTGGAGCGCCTTGGCGACGCAGCAGTTCAGGACTGGCCAGTAAAAAACCGCATGAAGCCCCAAATTGCTTGATGACCAGGCTACCACTGTCGTCCAGGCTGGGGCGCACCCGAAGTGCGATGTCGATGCCCTCCTCCACCAGGTCCACCGCCCGGTTGGTGATGCGCATGTCCAACCGGACATGTGGGTAGCGTGCAAGGTACCTGGGAACCAGATAACCCACCGAGCTTTGCGCCAGTGTCACAGGGCATGTGACGCGCAGCGTGCCGCGCGGCTCGGTCTGCATCTGCGCCACAGCCTCACCCGCTGCCAGCGCTTCGTCGCGCATGGCGACGCAGTGTCTCAGGTAGACCTCGCCGGCGTCTGTCAGTGAGAGCTTGCGCGTCGTGCGCTGCAACAGCCTCAGGCCTAACCGGGCCTCCAGTTCGGCGACACGGCGGGACAACCGGGATTTAGGCAAACCCAGTGTGCGACCCGCCGCTGCAAAGCCGCCTCGCTCTGCCACTTCAGCGAAATACACCATGTCGTTCAAGTCCTGCATGCGAGCGCCTCCAGACTGCCAGGTTGATTCACACCTTCCATTGTCCCAAATTCAGGACAATAAAACGCGTTTTTGCCATCTTATCAATCAATCGACTCATAAGCACAATCTATCCATGGCTGCTTTTCGGGCGAACACGGCCACAACTCTTTAAGGAAATTCATCATGAGCAAGCTTCTTCACATTGACTCCAGCATCCTCGGCGGCAACTCCGTATCGCGCCAACTCACGGCGCAAATCGTCGCCTCTTGGCGCGCCAGCCATCCCGCCACCGAGGTCAGCTATCTGGACTTGGCGGTGGATACTCCCAGCCACCTGTCAGCAGAATCCTTGGGCTTTCGGATGCCCGCGGATGCCGCTCAGTCCAACGAGCAAAGACGCGAAAATGCGGTGTCAGAAGCGCTGGTGTCCCAGTTTCTCCGGTCCGATGTGATTGTGATCGGCGCGCCGCTGTACAACTTCTCTATCCCGACCCAACTCAAAGCATGGATTGACCGCATTGCTCAAGCCGGTCGCACTTTCACCTACACCGATAAGGGCCCGGTCGGCCTGGCCGGCGGCAAGACCGTGCTCGTGGCCTCCACCCGCGGCGGTGTTTATTCCACCAGCGATGCCGGCAACGCGATGGAGCACCAGGAAAGCTACCTGAAAACCGTGTTCGGCTTCCTGGGCATCACCGACGTGCGTTTTGTGCGCGCGGAAGGTTTGGCTATGGGTGACGCTGCCAAAAACACAGCCCTGGCTGGCGCCACTACGGACATCGCCGTCCAGGCACGCGCGGCGAACGAAGCACAGGCCGCGCTGGCAGCCTGAGAACCTGGCAAGGGCCGCCCGCGAGGCGGTCCGAACATCATGGCGTCCGCGAAATTGAGAGGGAGCTTTTGGGCCGATACGCAAAGACGTCGTGGTTTTTACCAACATTCGATCGCTTGAGGGGGCTGTACGTTTTGTAACTAGTTCGCTATTCTGGGAACCTCTTCAGGAGGAACCATGGAACCGTTCTTGAACGTAGAGGACCACGGACAGTGGCTCAGCTTTGAGGTGCCCCACGCGGGTGGCTTCATTCCTGCCCGAATTTCCCGCGAAGCCATGGAAGAACACTTCGGCGCAGGCCAGGGGCCGGGCTCCCTCAAAGAATCCTATGCCCTGGATGCAGAAATGATCAACGCACGAGCGGCCGACTTCATCATTGACGGCGTCACCTACACGCGGGACAGCCCGTTGGTGCTCAATACCGCTGATTTTTGACGCCGGCGCAGCGAAAAGTCAGGTTGATACGCCGCCGCCCCAGCAAGGCATGCTCGCCTTCGACCAGCGGCAATACGCCGTGGAAAGCCAGCCGCGCGGGGCCGCCCCAGACCACAACATCGCCATGGCTCAGCTGGTAGCGCCCAGGCTTGTTGCCGCGGCTGGTCGTGCCAAACAAAAACACCGCAGGCAGGCCCAGCGAGACCGAAACGATAGGCTCTGAAAAATCTTTTTCATCCCTATCCTGGTGTAGCGAAAGTTTCGCGCCTGGCTCGTACATGTTGATGAGGCAGGCGTCGGGCTGAAAGCGCTGATAACCTGCTTGCGATGCTGCCCGGGTAGCCAGGTCTTTCCAGCAAAGCGGCATCGCTGGCCAAGGGCGTCCTGACAAGGGATCCAGCGCTTCATAACGGTACCCGCTTCGGTCCGAGACCCAACCCAGCGGACCGCAGTTGCTCATGGCAACCGACATCTTGTAGCCACCCGGAGTGTCAAGGTGGCGCAAAGGGGCGGCGGCAATCACGCTGTCCAGGGCCTGCAGGATCGCCGTGTCTACATCACTCGCAAAGCCGTGCAGCAACACTGCACCGGGTGTGAACTGCGTCTGTTCTCCTCCGTGCGGTGGAAAACTATCGAAAAGTTCAGCGGTCAAGAGCTGGCTTCCTGATCCGCATTGTTGCGTCTGATTTTGCTACTGTGCAACATGAAAAATCAGGCGCAGACACGCGAGCGTCAAAAACTGTCCCGTGTTGTTGCGGGTGCGCCGCCTCGCCAACGGCTGTGTCGGCGCGGCGGGTCACGCAGTCATGGGCACGCCTGTTGTGACGCCGTGGTTAGCGACCTAACTGGCGGCTTCGTCCAAGGCTTTGCACGAAGGCGAGCAAACGGCGTGAGACTTACCCAGCACCTTGCGTGTACCCATCAGTGAACGGGGTCGGTGCTTGCCACACATAAAACAGGACATCGTCGCCGCTCCAAAGGAGGCGGAGGCTACAAAGGGAGAACCCGATACCTTTGACTTGTAGCGCAGCCCGTCTGCGAGTACGGTTGTTTTGGCATCAGCTCTGGCCATGGTTGGCTCCTTCTAGTGGGTTGTGGCGCTAGCGATTGCGCCAAGACCACATTTTAACCAGTTTCATCTGTTAAAACGGGGGTCGGGCCAATAACCATGAGTAAAGGCAGCTATTTTTTTTATAGCAAAAAATGGCGCAATGCTTGCGCTGCACGACTGCAGACACATAAGCATTAGGTTTTTGTCACGCGACTGTTTGTTTTTGGGTCTAATCGAAACTCGGGGCATCGGCGAAATGCGCCTCATCGGCCGCCTCCCCAAGCGCGAAAAGCCTGTAAGCGCTGACAATGCCTTGACAGCGGCAAATGCCGTCGCGTTGAAACATTCATAAAATGGCGGCGTGCAGCGCCAGTCTGCTTTCTTTTTCCAGGTGCATTTGCACGCAATTTGGATCGGAAGCTGGATTCTGAAAGCATTGCGCCAAAGCGAGAACGAATACAAATTCAGTTCTCGGTACCCCGTACACCTATAAACCCACCACGAAAGAATCACCCATGGCACGCACCGTTAACTGCATCAAGCTCGGCAAAGAGGCTGAAGGCCTGGACTTTCCGCCCTACCCCGGCGCTCTGGGTAAAAGGCTGTGGGAAGAAGTCAGCAAGCAGGCCTGGGCTGACTGGATGAAGCAGCAGACCATGTTGGTCAACGAAAACCGCTTGAACCTGGCCGACGCCCGGGCTCGTCAATACCTGGCGCGGCAAATGGAGCAGCATTTCTTTGGCAGTGGCGCTGACAAAGTCCAGGGTTACGTTCCACCAACCGAATAGGCCTCCCGCGCTGGTCGGCTATGGCTGAAGCGATCGAATGGCTGGCCGACGGCACGCCCTACAGCCCGCGCTATGGCGACCGCTATCGCAGTGAGCTTGGCGGCCTGTCCCAATCACGCGAAGTCTTTTTGAACGGTTGCGGCCTGCCTGCGGCATGGGCCAATGCGCCCCGATGGGTCATTCTGGAAACCGGCTTCGGCTTGGGTTTGAACTTTCTGGTCACCTGGCTGGCGTGGAAAGCCGACCCGCATCGCCCGCGTTTGCTGCATTTTGTGTCTGCCGAGGCCCACCCGACCAGCGCCGCAGACGTGTTGCGCGCTGCGGCAGTGCACCCCGAGTTGTTGCCGTTTGCGGAACAGTTGCAAACACAGTTGTGGGGTCTGCTGCCCGGTTTTCACCGCTTTGTGTTTGAAGAGGGGCGCGTACTGCTGACGCTCTGCATTGGAGACGCCAAAGCCGTCCTGCGAGAGCAAGTATGTGAAGCCGACTCGGTTTACCTCGATGGGTTCAGTCCGTCAAAAAACCCTGCCATCTGGGACCGGGAAACCCTCAAAGCCGTGGCACGCTGCTGCCGCCGCGGCACGCGCATCGCCAGCTGGACCGTGGCTCGCGCAGTGCTGGACAACCTGATCCACTGCGGCTTTTCTGTGACTAAAACCATGGGCCTTCCGCCCAAACGAGACAATCTGCAAGGTGAGTTCGATCCCCGGTGGGAGCCGCGCAAAGCCGCACGACCCACCCCAGTGAAACCGACGACTTGCCTGGTCATAGGCGGGGGGTTGGCCGGCGCAGCCACTGCCGCAAGCCTGGCCCGGCGCGGCTGGCAGGTCGAGGTAGTCGATTCACATGAAATGCCTGCCGGCGGTGCGTCAGGGTTGCCTGCGGGCCTGCTCGTGCCGCACATCTCGCCTGACGACAGTTTGTTATCCCGCCTTTCGCGCTGCGGGGTAAGGACAACCCTGCAGCAAGCAGCTTGGCTGCTGCGGGAGGGTGAAGACTGGCAGTGCACTGGCACGCTGGAGCTGCGCCTGGACGGCAGCGCAGGCCTTTCCTCCGACTGGCCCGAAGCTGGCCGCGAGTGGAGCGAGGTGGCCCCACCGCAGCAAATGGCCCAGCTATCCGCCGCCGCCGGCAGTGCCTGCTGGCACCACCGCGCTGGCTGGATCAAACCGTCCCGGCTGGTCAACGCCCTGCTTTCACAGCCCGGCATCTCCTGGCGCGGCGGGGTGCAAGTGGCGCAACTGCAACGTGACGCAACAACCGGCCTCTGGGAGGCGCTGAACGCGCGAGGCAACAGTTCGGGCAAGGCCGATATGGTGGTGCTGGCGGCTGGATACGCCAGTGGATTGCTCATGGGTAGCGGACTACCTCTGCAGGCGATTCGCGGCCAACTGTCCTGGGGCTGGCGGACAATGGACGACGACGCCTCCCCGGCTTTTCCGGCTTTTCCAAATTTCCCGGTGAATGGCCATGGAAGTTTTATTCCCGACGTGCCAACCGACGGGGGCAGGATGTGGCTGTGCGGTGCCAGTTTTGAACGTGATCAGAACAACACACTGCTCAGTCCGCAAAGTCAGCAAGACAATTTGCAGCGATTGCAGTCCCTGCTTCCTGCCACCGCGGCTCACCTGGCTGACGCGTTTCAACATGGCAGCGCACAAGCTTGGGCCGGCGTGCGCTGCGCATCGCCCGATCGGCTGCCGGTGGTGGGGCCGGTGAATGTCGGGCCGCTTCCCGGCCTTTGGGTGAACACCGCCATGGGCTCGCGCGGGCTGACCTTTGCCGTGTTGTGCGCGGAATTACTGGCATCCCGGTTGCATGGTGAACCGCTGCCCATCGAATCCCGGATGGCTCGCGCACTGTCCGCTGCGCGTTTCAGGCTTGCAGACCCGAAGGTTTAAGCGGCCCGTTAAACCGTTTGCTGCTTGAAGTTGGTCTATGTACGCTCTATGTTTTGTAGCAACTGACTCAACCGGCCGGGATGCAAGGGTTTTTTCAGACTCACCTCCGCGCCCACAGCCCACGCCCGCCAGCCGTGGTACCAGGCCAACCTCGCCCCGGTCACAAACACATGCGCGATGGCGGGCCGGGTGGTTTTGATGGCCTGAAGGAGTTGCCAGCTGGACTTGTCGGCCAGATCCAGATCAACCGTGACAAGGCGGTAATGATGGGCACGCAAAAATGCCAGTGCCTCAGCTCCACTGGCGGCCTCGTCCACCTCATACAAGTCTGCCATCGCGAGTTTGGCTCTCAGGTAAAGCCGGTCTTCCCGGCTGGAATCGACAACCAGCACGCGGCGCACCTCTTCCGGGGAAGACTCCGGATTCAACTGCGAGGGCGCAGTATCTTCCTCATCGTCGAAGTGCACACGCATGTCTTCTTCGTGCATCAGATCGAGATCAAGCGAGAAAGCGCTGGGGGGAGCAAATTCTTCATCCATGCACTCGACCACTGCAGCCCATTTGACCGGTGCGGGAAACACCCGCCAGGCATGAAGCGGAGCGTCGTCGCCAACCCAGATCAGTTTGATGCCGTCGTGCGCAGGATTGGCCATGGCCAAAACCGCCTCCCAACTGTCACCCTCAATCAGCAGGATTTCGGGATCTTCCGGAGATTGCGGGGTCCATGCCGAATAAACCGTGTCGCGAGACTCGGACAGGCGAAACACAGTTTCCAGCGTACGCCGCTCTGTTTCGCTGAACCCATAGAACTTGACGGATACCTTTTTCACAACGCCCCACGTAATCGTTTGCAGTGGATTATGCGGTGGTCCGTGTCCACTGTCGCTAAGGGTGCTTAAAAACCAAAACCCCCTCATCAGCCCGCAAGCCGCATAAACACAGGGGAATAAGCTTATGCGCATAAGGGTAGAACAAATCTGTAGTTTGTCTTTATAAGCCGCAGTTTTAAAGTCCACGCCTATGCATGATTTTGCTTTTGTATTTGCGGGATTTGCCGTGGGCCTCATTGTTGGCCTGACCGGCGTTGGCGGTGGCTCCTTGATGACGCCGCTGCTGATCTTCTTTTTCGGTATCAAACCGCACCTCGCCATCGGCACCGACCTGCTGTTCGCGGCATTCACAAAAATGGGTGGCACTGTGAGCCTGGCGCGCCAGCGCATCGTGCCGTGGCGCCTGGTTGGCGCGCTCAGTGCCGGCAGCATTCCGGCAGCCTTGATCACCTTGTACGTGCTGCACACGCTCGGGCCGGGAAATCCAGCGGTTCAGCGCGTGATGACCCTGACCCTGGGTGTCGCTTTATTGCTGACTGCTGCTGCCACGCTATATAAAGCCGTGCGGGGCAAGCAAATTCTTCGCAGCATCCCCGACGATCAACTGGAGCAAGCCACTCGGCCACGTCACTGGAGCCTTCCTATTCTTTTTGGCGCCGTGATCGGCACGCTGGTGACCTTGACGTCTGTGGGCGCAGGCGCCATTGGCGTGACCGCACTCATGCTGCTGTATCCTCTGCTTCCTCTGCCCCGCATCGTAGCCGCCGATATTGCCTATGCCGTGCCCCTTACTCTCGTAGCCGGCCTCGGTCACGCATCGTTAGGCTCTGTCGATTGGCCGCTCCTCGCCAAGCTGTTACTGGGATCACTCCCCGGGATCTGGCTGGGTGCGCGGCTGGTGCAGAAAACCCCGGATCGCGTCATTCGCTCGCTGCTCTCTGTGCTGCTGGCCTATGCCGGCGTCAAATTAATAGCCATCTGAATTCCTTTTGATCCCCGAGAGCCATGTACCAATACACCGAGTTTGACCGCCAGTTTGTCCAAGCCAGAGCCAACCAGTACCGCGACCAGCTGACCCGCTGGCAAGCGGGGCAGTTGCCGGAGGACGAATTCCGTCCCCTGCGTCTGCAAAACGGCTGGTATGTCCAGCGCTACGCCCCCATGTTGCGCGTGGCTGTTCCTTATGGCGAGCTCTCCACCGCACAGGTGCGCGTTCTGGCCAAAATTGCCCGCGAGTACGACCAGCCCAATGCCGCGCTGTTTAACGAGGCTCAGGCCACGCAGGACAAGCTCGGTCCTGTGAACCTGAAAAGCGGCCTGTCGGTTGCTTCCAAACTTACCGCCGGTTACGCTCACTTCACAACGCGCCAGAACATTCAGTACAACTGGATTCCGCTGGACAAATCCGCCGACGTGATGGACCTGCTGGCCAGCGTCAACATGCATGGCATCCAGACCAGCGGTAACTGCATCCGCAACATCACCAGCGACGAGCGCGCCGGTATTGCTGTTGACGAGATCGCCGATCCGCGCCCGTTTGGTGAAATTTTGCGCCAGTGGAGCACGCTGCATCCGGAGTTTGCATTCCTGCCGCGCAAGTTCAAGATCGCCATCAGTGGCGCCCGTGAAGACCGCGCGGCAACGGCGTGGCACGACGTCGGCCTGCACCTGATCCGCAACGCTGAGGGCGAGCTGGGTTTCAGGGTGCTGGTCGGCGGTGGCATGGGCCGCACGCCCATCATCGGCACCGTCGTCCGCGAGTTTTTGCCCTGGCACCAGATCATGAATTACCTGGAGGCCGTTGTTCGCGTGTACAACCGCTATGGTCGCCGCGACAACATGTACAAGGCGCGCATCAAAATTCTGGTCAAGGCCGAAGGCCAGAAGTACATCGACGATGTGGAAGCCGAGTACAAGCAGATCATGGAGCACGATGGTGGCCCGCATACCATCACCCAGGCTGAGTTGGACCGCGTCACGGCCTGCTTTGTGCCTCCGGCGCTCAAATGCGACCGCAAGAGTGCAGACGCCAAAATTGCAAACATCCTGCGTGCGGCAGCCGAAGACGATGTGGAGTTTGGCCGTTGGCTCAAACAAAACGTTGCCGCGCACCAAAACCCCGACCTGCGCGCAGTAACGCTGTCCTTCAAACGACTGGGCCAGGCGCCGGGCGATGCCACGGCTGACCAGCTCGATATCGCCGCCGACCTGGCTGACCAGTTCAGCGCAGGTGAAGTGCGCGTCACCCACGATCAGAATTTGCTGCTGCCATGGGTGCGCTGCGACGAGCTGCCCGAGCTCTGGCGTGCCGCCCGCAAGGCCGGTTTTGCCAAACCCAATATCCGCCTGCTGACGGACATGATTGCCTGCCCTGGTGGGGACTTCTGCTCGCTCGCCAATGCACGCTCCATTCCGATTGCCGAAGCCATCACCGAGCGCTACCAGGACATGGACGAACTGCACGACCTCGGCGAGATCGACCTGCACATCAGCGGCTGCATCAATTCCTGCGGCCATCATCACAGCGGTCATATCGGCATTTTGGGTGTCGATAAAGACGGGCTGGAGTGGTACCAGGTCTCCTTGGGCGGCTCCGACGGCTCCACGCTGAGCGGCAATTCCGTGCCGGGCAAGGTGGTGGGTCCCTCGTTCTCCGCGGCCGAAGTGCCCGAAGTGATTGAGGCCGTGCTGGACACCTACCGCAGCCAGCGCGAAGCCGGCGAGACTTTTATTTCAACCTTACGCCGCGTCGGCATGGATCCTTTCAAGGAAGCCGCCAAGGGCGCACGTTTTGCTGCCGCCACTGTGGCCGCCTGAGGAGAACCGCATGAAACTTTTGCCATTTGCCGATCACGTTGCCACCGAAACCACCTCCGTTCTGGTTCTCGCCAATGACGCAGACCCATTGTTGGCTGCGCTTGAAGGCGTGACACGTATCGACCTGCATTTCCCTAAATTCACCGACGGCCGCGCCTTCAGTCAGGCCTTTTTGCTGCGCCGCCGCCGCGAGTTCAAAGGCGAAATCCGCGCCACCGGCGATGTGCTGGTAGACCAGCTGGCCCAAATGGAGCGCAGCGGCTTTGACACCGCCGTGCTGCGCGCCGACCAGGACATGGCCACGGCCCAACGTGTGTTGGCGAGCTACCCCGGGCACAAAGTGGGCCGCTACCAGGGTGACGCGGTGCAGGTGCAACCCCACTTCACGGAGGCGGCGGCTGCCTGAACACCATGAATCTTGACTTTGCAAAGATCAACGCAGAACTCGGCCACAACTCGCAGGGCTTGGTGGACTGGGCCGTGGGACTGGGCAAGCCCGCCATCATCACCACCAATTTCCGTCCCTTTGAGGCGGTCATCTTGCACATGGTGACGCGCGCCAACCCCCGTGTTCCCGTCGTCTGGATGGACAACGGTTACAACACCGAGGCCACCTACCGCTTTGCCGACGAGGTGACGAAGCAGCTCAAGCTGGACCTGCACATCTACCTGCCGCTCCGCTCTCGTGCACACCGCGAGGCCGTGGAAGGCTCTACCCCGGCGCTGGACGATCCACGTCATGCGGCCTTCACCGAAGAAGTGAAGCTTGAGCCCTTTGCCCGCGCCCTGCGCGAAACTGCGCCCCAGGTCTGGTTCACCGCGTTGCGCGCCACAGACACCGCCGTGCGTGCGCAAATGGACCCTGTCAGCGTCAACCCTGACGGCCTGATCAAGGTCGCGCCTCTCCTGCACTGGTCGTCCAAAGACCTTTACCAGTACTGTGAAACCCATGGTCTGCCCAATAATTTCGACTACGTGGACCCCACAAAGGGCGAGGACAACCGCGAATGCGGCCTGCACCTCGCACACTGACCTATGAACGCCAGAACATCCTCCAGCCTGCTGCCAGCCGATCCGGCGATCTCCATCGCGCGCCTGTCCAACGCCCACCTCGATTCGCTCGAGGAAGAAACCATTTTCATCTTGCGCGAAGTGGCGGCAGCCTTCGAGCGCCCCGCCCTGCTTTTTTCGGGCGGCAAGGACTCGCTGGTCATGCTCAAGTGCGCCGAGAAAGCCTTTGGCGTGGGCCGCATCCCCTATCCGCTGTTGATGATCGACACCGGCCATAACTTCCACGAAGTCACCGATTTCCGCGACCTGCGCGCCAAAGAACTGGGCGCTGAGTTGATCGTGCGCAATGTCGAAGATTCCATGAAACGTGGCACCGTGCGTCTGGCCCACCCGGGCGAGTCGCGTAATGTGCACCAGTCGGTGACGCTGCTCGAAGCGATTGATGAATTCCGTTTTGACGCACTGATAGGCGGCGCACGCCGCGACGAGGAAAAAGCCCGCGCGAAAGAGCGCATCTTTTCTCACCGCGACAGCTTCGGACAATGGCAACCCAAGGCCCAGCGGCCCGAACTCTGGACCCTGTTCAACACCCGGATTCAGCCCGGCGAACACTTCCGCGTGTTCCCGATCTCCAACTGGACCGAGCTCGATGTGTGGCAATACATCGAGCGCGAGCAGATCGCGCTGCCATCGCTCTACTACGCGCACCAACGCAAAGTGGTCGAACGAAAAGGCTTGCTGGTGCCGGTAACTGATCTGACACCCGCGCGCGATGGCGAAGTGGTTGTTGAAAAAACCGTGCGTTTTCGCACCGTAGGCGACATCACCTGCACCTGCCCGGTGGACAGCCCGGCGGCCACAGCGGCCGAAATCGTGATCGAAACGCTGGCCGCCGACGTGAGCGAACGCGGTGCAACACGCATGGACGACAAAACATCGGACGCTTCGATGGAAAAGCGCAAGAAAGATGGGTATTTCTGATGACCACTAAAACAACCGTTCGGGCTGAGCTTGTCGAAACCCTGCCAAACCCTTCGTCAAGCTCAGGGCAATCGGATGTCAGGTCCGCATTGAAGTTCATCACCTGCGGCTCGGTCGACGACGGCAAAAGCACACTGATCGGGCGCCTGTTGGTGGACAGCAAGGCCGTACTTCAAGATCACCTGGCCGGCGTGCAACGTCAGGGCGAAACCGATCTGGCCTTGCTGACCGACGGCCTGAGCGCCGAGCGCGAGCAAGGCATCACCATCGATGTGGCCTACCGTTACTTCGCCACCGAAAGCCGCAAGTTCATCATCGGCGACGCGCCCGGTCACGAGCAGTACACACGCAACATGGTCACCGCAGCGTCGAGCGCGGACGCCGCAGTGGTGCTGGTCGATGCGACCAAACTGGATTGGAAAAATCCGTCCATGGAGCTGCTACAGCAAACCCGTCGCCACTCGCTACTGGTCAACCTGCTGCGCGTGCCGTCCATCGTGTTTGCCGTGAACAAGCTCGACGCCGTGGAAGAGTCCTCGCTGGCTTTCAAAAACATCAGCGCAGCGCTGATCGCCTTCGCCAAGGCGGCAAAAATTCCGGTCAAGGCCATCGTGCCGATCTCTGCGCTGATCGGCCACAACGTGGTTGACGCCAAGCCAGGCTGGTGCGGCTATGAAGGCGAGTCGCTCCTGCAATTGCTGGAGCACCTGCCCGCTACGCCGGCTGAACGTACCGAGGCGTTTGCTTTTCCCGTGCAATGGGTAGAGAAGTTTTCCTCCTCGTCAGACACCTCGCAAAGTCGCCGCGTGTTCTGGGGCCGCGTTACCACCGGCGGCGTGCAGGCGGGTCAGACCGTCACCGTATTGCCAAGCGGGCAAAGCGCCGTGGTGGCGCAAGTGCTGGACCACACCCGTGAGCCCCGCTCCATTCTGGCCGGCCACAGTGCCGGCATTGTGCTGGACCGCGAAGTCGATGTTTCACGCGGAGACTGGTTGCTGGCTACAGACACTTTTGAGCCAACGCGCGAACTGTCTGTCACCATCGCCTGGATGGACGACGAGCCATTGGTCGCCGGACGCGTCTACTGGGCCTTGCACGGCCACCGCTGGGTCAAGGCCAAAGTCAAACGCATTGTGCACAAGCTCGACGTCAACACGCTGGCCGAGGAAGACGCCAGCGAATTGCCACCCAATGCGATTGGCCATATCGAGCTGAGCCTGCAAGCGCCACTGGCCACCCTGCCTTTTGCGCGCTCACGCGTGCTGGGCTCGCTGATTCTTGTGGACACGGCGTCCAACAAAACCTCCGGTGCCGCGCTGATTCTCTGATCAGGATCAGCCCGCCTCCAAGCCACTTAACCCTGCTGACGGAATACTCTTAAAATCTAGGGTTTCCACCGATCCCGCAAGAACAACATGACTCACATCGTTTCCGAATCCTGCATCCGCTGCAAATACACCGACTGCGTTGATGTGTGTCCCGTGGACTGCTTCCGCGAAGGCCCAAACATGCTGGTGATCGATCCGGACGAGTGCATCGACTGCGCGGTCTGCATCCCGGAATGCCCCGTCAATGCCATCTTTGCGGAAGAAGATGTGCCTGCCGATCAGCTCGCATTCATCAAGCTCAATGTCGAACTGAGCCGCGCCGAAGGCTGGAAAAGCATCACCAAGCGCAAGGAGCCCCTGCCGGACGCTGATGACTGGAAAGACAAGACCGGAAAACTGTCCGAGCTGGTTCGTTAAGCTTCGCGCGAGTCGGCCTGTCCAAAATCGCTACCCGAACCGCCATGGAACCCCAACTCAATCAAGAAGTGATCAATACCGCCGCAGCACACGATGGCCCGATTGAAACCGATGCTGTCATCATCGGCGCCGGTCCAGTAGGGTTGTTTCAGGTCTTTGAGCTGGGTCTGCTTGAAATCAAGGCGCATGTGATTGACTCACTCGCCTATCCCGGCGGCCAGTGTATTGAGCTGTACCCGGACAAACCGATTTACGACATTCCTGCGGTTCCGGTGTGTACCGGCAAGGAGCTCACGGACTCCCTACTCAAACAAATCGAGCCCTTTGGCGCCACTTTTCATTTTGGCCAGGAAGTCAGTGTGGTGAAAAAGCAGGACGATGGCCGCTTCTTTGTCGAGACATCCAAAGGCACAAAATTTCTGGCCAAAACCATTTTCATCGCTGCTGGCGTGGGCGCCTTTCAGCCGCGACTGCTGCGCGTTGATGGTCTCGATAAATTTGACGACACCCAGCTTTTTTACCGTGTCAAGTCACCGGGCCAGTTTGCGGGCAAAAACCTGGTGATTGTTGGCGGCGGCGATTCCGCACTTGACTGGGCCCTGGAGTTCGCGAAGGAAGGGCCCAACAAGGCCGAAAGCGTGATCCTGATTCACCGCCGCGACGGTTTCACAGCTGCGCCAGCCAGCGTCGCCAAAATGCATGAGCTCTGTGACAAGCATGAAATGCAATTCATCGTCGGGCAGGTCACAGGTTATGCCGAGACAGGCGACAAACTAACCGGCGTGAAGGTCACCGGTGCTGACGCCGTGACACGAGTGGTACCACTGGACGCGCTGCTGGTTTTCTTCGGACTGTCGCCCAAGCTCGGGCCGATTGCTGGCTGGGGTCTGGACATCGAGCGCAAGCAGGTCAGCGTCGATACCGAGAAATTCTCCACCAATATTCCCGGCATATTTGCAGTCGGCGACATCAACACCTACCCGGGCAAGAAGAAGCTGATCCTCAGCGGATTTCACGAATGCGCGCTGGCCGCTTTTGGCGCGGCGCCGTTCATCTTCCCCGACAAAAAAATTCACCTGCAATACACCACCACCAGCCCGAAATTGCACAAGGTTCTGGGCGTCGAGTCGCCCGTTTTTGATTGACGCAAGCCGACCCGTCATTGACCTAAGGAAAAGTTGATGGCCACACAAAACAACACCGCACTCTCACCACTGCCCGCGTCGGATCGTCTGTTCGGCTGGCGCGAACACGCCGCGCTCTGGCTCAGCCTGGGCGTCGGCCTGCTGGTCATGCAGATTGGCGCCTACCTGGTGCCAGCGCTGGGCACGCAGGCAGCCATGGCCGTCATCGTGGTCGGCTCCATCCTCGGCGCTGGCCTGCTGGCCTGGACTGCGAAGATCGGCTGCGACAGCGGCCTGTCCAGCGCCGGCCTGATGCACGCCACCTACGGCAGCAGCTTCGCGCGCCTGCCGGTGCTGCTCAACATCGTTCAATTAATCGGCTGGACCACCTTCGAGCTGGTAGTCATGCGCGACGGCACCGTCGCCATCGCACGGCAGTCGGGATCATTCGTCGCGTCGTTCTGGCCTGTGCTGGCAACGCTGCTCTGGGGCGGTGTGCTGATTGCGCTGCTAACGGGCTCCATGGTCACGCTGGTGCGTCAATTCATTGGCCGCTTTGGTCTGCCCTTGGTGATTGCCTCTTTGATGTGGCTGACGTGGCAGTTTCTCGGCCGCGCGCAGGCCCAAGGCTGGGAAGCTTTCTGGAACCGGCCCGGCACGGGCGGCATGAGCACGCTGTCGGCGCTCGACTTGGTGATTGCCATGCCGGTGTCATGGCTGCCGCTGGTGGCCGATTTTGCGCGTCACGGGCGCGACGGCAAAAGCGCCCTGCGTGGCACCTGGCTGGGTTACGCCATCGCCAACACCTGGTGTTACGGCCTGGGTGTCCTGATTGCGCTGACCACGCCCAGCACCGATCTGGTTACGGCCCTGCTTGTGGCGCAAGGCGGTTTGATCGCACTGGGCCTGATCCTCATCGACGAAGTGGACAACGCCTACGGGGATTTGTATTCGGGGTCGGTCGCAGGGCATAGCCTGAAGCCAGGCTGGAGTCTGCGCCGCTGGGGCATAGGCCTGGCCGTGTTGTGTACCGGTCTGGCGCTGGTGTTGCCCATGCATAGCCTCGAGCCTTTTCTTCTGATGCTCAGCTCAGTCTTTGTGCCGCTGTACGGTGTGATTTTGGCGCGCCTGGCGGGCACACCCAATGTAGCATCCTTGGTGGGCACCAAAAAAGTCAACCTCAGTGCGGTGCTGATCTGGCTGCTGGGTGTGGCCACCTACCACCTGTGCGCCAAATTCGCGCCCGAATGGGGTGCTGCACTGCCCACCCTGGCGCTGACCTTCCTGTTGGCCCGCATCACACGCGGCCGGTAACTGCCAGAGAAATTGGCCCCTTCAGTCGGGACGTTGAAGCTGCTGAAGACGCATCGGCAGCGGCGCATGCCCATGATTTAGCGGCCCACTGCCCGCACCGGTCTTGACTTTGGCACCCGCCAGCAACGCCGCGCGCACGTAGCTGCGGGCCGTTTCCACCGCGTCGCGCAGCGGCTGCCCTAGCGCCAGAGCAGCCGCGATCGCGGAAGACAAGGTGCATCCGGTCCCATGGGTGTTGGCGCTGAGAATACGCGGCGCATGCATCCAGCGCTTTTCGCCAGAGGCCATGAGAAGCAGGTCCATCACGGTATCGCCGGGCAAATGCCCGCCCTTGACCAGCACGGCCCGCGCGCCCATGGCCAGCAGCTCATGCGCGGCAGCTTCCATGTCATCGGCTTTTTGTATGGGTCGGCCCACAAGCAAGGCAACTTCATCCAGATTCGGCGTGACCAGCAAGGCACGCGGAAACATCTCACGCACCAGCACCTCAATGGCCGGGTGGTCAATCAGCACCGCACCACTGGTCGCCACCATCACGGGGTCGAGCACGATGTTCTTCAACGTATGGCGGTCCATCGCCTCGGCAACAGTCAACACAATGTCGGGCGAATGCAGCATGCCGATCTTCACCGCATCAGCACCGATGTCTTCCATCACCGCATCAATCTGGTCGCGCAGCATGGCTGGCGGCACCCCGTGGATGGCGCGCACCCCCAAGGTGTTCTGTGCCGTCAGCGCAGTGACGGCAGTCATGCCAAAACATCCCAGCGCAGCAAAGGTTTTCAGGTCCGCCTGAATGCCCGCGCCGCCGCCACTGTCTGAGCCGGCAATCGACAAAACGCGCGGGTATTCAAATTCAAAAGTCTCGTTGGTCATGAAGAAAAGAGTTTCCAGGCTGACCCGGCGGTGTGGACGCAATGCAGCATTATCGAGGACAGCCCAGGCACCCCGGCGCAGCGCAGACACCGCGCTGTGGCAGGCTATGCAGGGCCAGGCAGGCATGAATATCAGGCTATAATCTTAGGCTGTATTCCTCAATAGCTCAGTTGGTAGAGCGCCGGACTGTTAATCCGTAGGTCCCTGGTTCGAGCCCAGGTTGAGGAGCCAAAAATTCAAAAGCCTGAACGCGATAAGCGCTCAGGCTTTTTTTCGTGGCGGGTTACCATTTGCGGGTGATGTCCATGGGCCGCCGGCACATGCTGACCATTCGCAGCTCACACGCAAGGCCACGCCACCTGCCCTCTCACGCCGTGCGAGAGTCAACTCCTCCCCTCCCCTCGCTGGATGCCAACGAAGCTTTTCCGTCGGTGGAGGCCGCGTGGACACAAGGAGATCCGGCGCCCGGCCTGCTGGCATCGGGCGGCACCCTGGATGTACCGACCCTGCGGCAGGCCTATCGTCTCGGCATCTTCCCCTGGTTTGGCGAGGGCCA
>JBKJIV010000074.1:0-14936 GCA_046598365.1 Polaromonas sp.
CTTTATCGAGACCCCTTACCGCAACGCCGCCCTGCTGCAGGCGCTGCTCCAAACGCTGCAGGCCAACACCCGGCTGGCCTTGAGCTGCGGCCTGAGCCTGCCTGATGGCTGGTCACACAGCGCACACGCGAGTATGTGGAAACGCGACAAGCCTGCAGCGCCTCTGGCCTTGCCAACAGTGTTTTGTATTGGGCGCTGAAAGCGTGAGGAGGCGAAGGCCGACTTCAGCAACCCACCCTGAAACTTCCAATTCAAGCAGGGGCCGCGGATCTGGCTCTGCCAGTCCGCAGGCTGAAGGCTGTGGCTCCGAGCACGCCTGCGCGGGCTTGGACAGCCTTCAGATGCGCCGCCTCTGGCGGCGTGGCGCCCTGCAAGGGCAGCGGCCCCTCTGGGGCAGGGCGCTACACAAAGTGAGCAACCGTGGGGCTAACCACCTCTCCTCATCATGTCGAAGAATTCGTGGTTGTTTTTCGTGGCTTTCATGTTCTTGAGCATCAGCTCCATGGACTCGATTTCGTCCATGTTGTACATGAACTGGCGCAAAATCCGCGACTTTTGCAGAATTTCGGGCGCGAGCAGCAGCTCTTCCTTGCGGGTGCCGCTGCGGTTCAGGTGAATCGCGGGGAACACACGTTTTTCGTACAGGCGGCGGTCCAGGTGGATTTCGCAGTTGCCGGTACCCTTGAACTCTTCAAAGATCACCTCGTCCATGCGGCTGCCGGTATCAACCAGGGCGGTACCGATAATCGTCAGGCTGCCGCCTTCTTCAATCTTGCGGGCGGCGCCAAAGAAGCGTTTGGGGCGCTGCAATGCGTTGGCATCCACACCGCCGGTGAGCACCTTGCCTGATGAAGGCAGCACATTGTTGTAGGCGCGGGCCAGGCGGGTGATGGAGTCCAGCAGAATCACCACGTCTTTGCCAAGCTCGACCAGGCGCTTGGCGCGCTCAATCACCATTTCGGCGACATGCACGTGGCGGGCGGCGGGCTCGTCGAATGTGGAGGAGATGACTTCGCCGCGTACGCTGCGCTGCATCTCGGTCACCTCTTCAGGACGCTCATCGACCAGCAAAACCATCATCACCACCTCGGGGTAATTGGCGGTAATGGCATGGGCGATGTGCTGCATCATCACGGTTTTGCCGGACTTGGGCGGCGCTACCAGCAGGGCGCGCTGGCCTTTGCCGATCGGCGCGATGATGTCGATGATGCGGCTGGTCAGGTTTTCTTCGCCTTTGATGTCGCGCTCGAGCTTGAACTGCTCGCGCGGGAACAGCGGCGTCAAGTTCTCAAACATCACCTTGTGTTTGTTGTCTTCAGGCGCGCCGTCGTTGACCTTGTCGAGCTTGTTCAGTGCAAAGTAGCGCTCGCCGTCTTTCGGGGTGCGCACTTCGCCTTCAATCATGTCGCCGGTGTGCAGGTTGAAACGGCGAATCTGGCTTGGGCTGATGTAGATGTCGTCGGTGGACGCGGTGTAGCTGGAGTCCGGCGCGCGCAAAAAGCCAAAGCCGTCAGGCAGCACTTCCAGCACGCCATCGGCGACGATGGTTTCACCGGTTTTAGAGCGTTTTTTTATGATGGCAAACATCAGCTCCTGCTTTCGCATCCGGCCAACGTTTTCAATCTCAAGGGCTTCGGCCTGCTTGAGGACTTCAGACACGTGCAGTGCCTTGAGTTCGTTTAAGTGCATGGAATTACTCCTTGCGGAGTTCATTGATAAAAACGGGGGAGGTTTGAACAGAAGCCGCGCTAGAAAAGAAGGCTTACAAACCGGGAACTCGAACCAACTGGCAGCGGCCAGTTAGCGAACAAGGTCATTATGACAGGAAAAACAGGGTGTTTGTCGCGGGGAGTGGGGGGCGTGCCGTAGGGCTCGATTCCAAATGTGCGGAAGGCGAAGAACCTGTCAGGGAGCAGGGTTCTTCGCGCGCTTCAGGCAAGGCCTTCTCAGGCCAGTTGCTGGTCAATAAAGGCTGTGAGCTGGGCTTTGCTCATGGCGCCGACCTTGGTGGCGGCCAGTTGGCCGTCCTTGAACAGCATCAGGGTCGGAATGCCGCGAATGCCGAACTTGGCAGGAATATCGCGGTTTTCGTCGACATTCATCTTGGCGATCTGCAGGCGACCGTCGTAGCCGGTGGCAACTTCGTCAAGAATAGGGGCAATCATCTTGCACGGGCCGCACCATTCGGCCCAGTAGTCCACCAGCACCGGTTTGGTCGCTTGCAACACATCGGCTTCGAAGGTGGCATCGGTGGTATGTTTGATCAGTTCGCTGGCCATGGCGTGTCCTTTGGAAGGGGTTCGGGAAATTGATACGAGAGGGACTAAAGTTGCAGGCATTGTGGCAGAAAGCAAGTCCCCCTGTCGGATATGAAATCTCCAGCCCTCCCTATGACAGCCATAGTTAATGTCATTGTCCCGTCGCCCGACCCTGGCGCGATATGTTGGCAACGAGTCACAACTCAGCTCCTCACCTTGCTGCAGGGGCGCGGCGTGCATTCTTCACGGGCGGTGGTGTTGTTGCCTTACGCGCAACTCATGCAAGAGGCCAAAGCCGCCTGGACCAGCGCCGCAGGTGACGCGCACTTCGTGCCGCGTTTTGAAACCACCATGAACTGGGCGACCCGCCTGGGCGGATTCGAGCCTGCTGACGGCGACATCCGCCTCGATGCCGCACGCGACATGTTGACGGCCACGTCTCTGCTGGTGCGATCCGGTCTGGGTACGCAGAAAGAAGCGCTCGCAGGTCGCGTGGTCGAGGCCGCGTGGTCGTTGACCCGGCTGGCAGCGGCAGTCCCTCCAGAGCAGCGTTCCGCCTGGGGTGCCCGCTTGGGCGTCTTGCTGGGTTCCGGTCTGGAGTCGCCACTGCTTCAGCTGGAAGCTGCGTTGGGACACATTGCCCTGGCATGGGCGGCCAGTTCCGGCTATCCATCCGACGCGCTGTTCTCCAGGCAGGCCAGCGACCAGGTCGACATGCTGGTGACCATTGATGGTTATCAAACCGAGGCGATGACCGAGTCCTTGAAAAACCACTTTGGCGAGCGGGCCGTGTCACTGCCTCTGCATTTGCCGGGCGATTCCTTGACACCAGCACTGCATGCAGCACAGGACTTTGAAGACGAGGCTGAGCGCGCTGCCGCTTGCGTGATGGTGCATCTGGCGCAGGGGCGCAGCCCGGTGGGACTGATTGCGCAAGACCGTGAGCTCACCCGCCGGGTGCGCGCCATGCTGGGCGAGCGCGGTATCGCCTTGCGCGACGAAACCGGCTGGAAGCTATCGACCACGCGCGCTGCTGCCACGCTCATGGGTTTGCTGCGCGCCCTGAGCTGGAACGCGAGTACCGACACGGTGCTGGACTGGCTGAAAAACGCTCCGGCCTTTGACGCCATCACCGTGACGGCGGCAGAGAAAGAGTTGCGCCGCACCGGCGTACGGGACTGGCGCGGGCTGGGTCCGGCACTGCTTGCCAGCGCTGCCATAGCAGCGCGTGTGAACGACATGCGCGACGCCTTGCAACGGCCTCGCGCCTTGACCGCCTGGCTGCGTGATCTGCGTGCTGCCTTGCTGGCAGCGGGGCAGTGGGAGGCTCTGGTGGCGGACCTTGCGGGTCAGGCTGTGCTGGATGCCTTGCGCCTGCAGGAGGGCGCGGAGACCGAATTTTCCGACTACGAGGCGCGGATGGACTTGAGCGCCTTCACCAGTTGGGTTAACCATGCGCTTGAAGCGGCCAGTTTCTCGCCGCCACATCCGACCCTGGCACAAGTCGTGATTCTGCCGCTCAGCCAGTTGCTGGGCAGGACGTTGCGGGCGGTGGTACTGCCCGGTTGCGACGAGCAGCACCTGCCCGTATCGCCCGAGCCTGTCGGGCAGTGGACGCCGGCCCAGCGTGAGCTGCTGGGCTTGCCGTCGCGCGAGGCTTTGGCCGCCGCCGAGCGCGCCGCATGGCTGTATGCCTTGCGCTTTCCGCATCTGGATGTGTTGTGGCGCACCAGTGAAAACGGCGAGCGCCTGATGCCCAGCGGTTTCGTTCAAGAGCTTTTGCTGCAACGGGACGCGGCCGACTTTCCTGGCCCCGCAGACCCGCGCGAGCTGCGCATGCTTGCGCTGCAAGTCACCCCGCGTCCGATGCCGACCGGTGAGGCCTTGCCCGTCAAACGCTTGTCGGCCAGCGCGTATGAGGATTTGCGGCGCTGCCCCTATCGCTTTTTTGCAATGCGCCAGCTCAGATTGCAGGAAGCCGACGAACTGGACACCGAACTGAGCAAGCGTGACTTTGGCAACTGGTTGCACACAGCGCTCAAGCTTTTTCACGACGCATTGAAGGCAGCGCCAAGCGCTGATCTCGAAACACGCGAAGCGTTGATAGACCTTGCGGCAGCGCAGGCCGCACGCGAATTGACTCTCAGCGACAGCGAATTCCTGCCCTTCAGTGCCAGTTGGCCGCGTGTGCGTGCAGGCTACCTGGAATGGCTGTCAGCGCATGAGGCTGAAGGGGCCATTTTTGAGGCCGCCGAGGTAGCCAAGGAGGTGCCTTTGGGCACCTTGACGCTGATCGGAAAAATTGACCGCATTGACCGTCTGCCGGACGGCAGCACGCTGGTGATTGACTATAAAACCGAAGCGAGTGGCGTCACCAAAGACCGACTCAAACACGCGCAGGAAGACACCCAACTGGCTTTTTACGCCGGACTGCTGGAGGACGACACGCTTGCCGCCGCCTATGTGAATCTCGGTGAAAAGGAAGCCACGCGGACCTATGAGCAGCCCGAGATTGTGGCGCTGCGCGACGAGTTGCTCGACAGCATCGTCACCGACATGGCGCGCATTGCGCTTGGTGCGCCCCTGCCCGCCATTGGTGAAGGCAAGGCCTGCGAATACTGCTCTGCCCGCGGTCTTTGCCGGAAAGACTTCTGGTCATGAAAACTACTGCCCCCACGCTCCCCACTTCGTGTGGTTCGCTGCCCCCCAAGGGGGCTGGCCTTGCTCGGGTCGGCCCTTCGCGGCGGCCGCGCCGGCCTTTCATCGGACTGCGTCGATGAAAGCCGCTTACGAACACAACGGCCAGCCGGTATCTGCTGAGCAGTTTTACGCGATCGCCTGCGACCCGCGCCGCAGCGTGGCGGTGGAGGCTTGCGCCGGTGCGGGCAAAACCTGGATGCTGGTCTCGCGTATCGTGCGGGCCTTGTTGGCGGGCGCGCAGCCGCATGAGATTCTGGCGATCACTTTTACCAAACGAGCGGCTGGTGAGATGCGTGAGCGTCTGTACGAATGGCTGGAGAAATTTGCCCACGCTGACGATGCCACGCTGGCGCACGAACTGGCCATACGCGGGTTTTCAAACCAAAATGGGGTGCAGCCCCTGGCGGATGGGCGAGAGCAGCTGTCCAATTTGTATCGGCACATGCTGGAATCGGGCCGCGCCGTGCAGATACGCACCTTCCACGGCTGGTTTGCCGCGTTGCTGCGCAACGCACCGATTGCGCTGTTGCAGCAGCAGGGCTTGCCGCTTAACTACGAGCTTCTGGAAGACGATGCGCTGGCCAAGGCCTTGGTCTGGCGGCGTTTTTATGCGGCCTTGTTGGCTGCGCCGGAACTAAAGGCCGATTTTGAGGCGGTGGTCCTGGCACACGGACGGTTTCTGACCGACAGGGCTTTGCAGACCGCACTGGACAAACGCACCGAATTTGCGCTGGCGGATGCCACGGGTGTAGTAGATGCTTCCGTCAGCCGTTTCAGCGTGCAGTTCACCGAGTTCGGTGGCCTCGACGAACCCGAAGAGCTGCTCACAACCAACCGCTATCACCGCCAGACTCTCCGTGATGCCGCCGTGGCGCTGGGCCGCGCGAGTGCGTCCAGTTTTTCCGCATGTGGCGTGGCGTTGGAGGCGGCCCTTAGTAAGGGTGACATGGTTGCAGCCTTTTCCGCGTTGTTGACCGAAAAGGGCACGGCGCGAAAGTTCAGCGAAAAAATCAACGGTATAGAGCAGGTGCGCGCCGCGCAGGACTTGGTCTTGCGCGTGCAGGCGGCGCGCCGGCAACACGACGCCTGGCTGCATCAGCAGCGCGTGGCACGACTGACCCGCGTGTTGGTTGCCGAGTTCACCGCGCTCAAGCGGGAGCGCGGCTGGGTCGATATGAACGACATCGAGCGTGCCGCGATGGCCCTGCTGGGCGACGAGGTGCTGTCGGGCTGGGTGCAGGAGCGACTGGACGCACGCGTGCGGCATTTGCTGATTGATGAGTTTCAGGACACCAACCCGCTGCAGTGGCAGGCGCTGTGGTCCTGGCTCAGCGCCTACGGCGGCGCAGGCCATGCGCCCAGCGTGTTTATTGTGGGTGATCCGAAGCAGAGCATTTACCGTTTCAGGCGCGCCGAGCCCCAAGTGTTCAAGGCTGCGCAGGCCTTTGTGAAACATGGTCTGGACGGCGAACTGCTCAGCTGCGACCACACCCGGCGCAACGCACAGCGGGTCATAGCTACGGTCAATGCCGTCATGGGCGCTGCGCAGGCAAGCGACGCTTACGAAGGTTTTAGGCAGCACACCGCCGAGGTGCAGGTCGACGGCTCGGTGGGGCGCTTGCCGCCGATTCCTCGTGCGGAGGTCGACGCCGGGAGCGCAGGCGGCCTGGGCGGATGGCGCGACAGCCTGACCACCCCTCGCGAAGTGCCCGAGGAAACCCTGCGAACGCTTGAAGCCCGCCAGGCTGCAGCGTGGATCTCGGCGCAAGTGGCCGACGGTTTGGCGCCGGCTGACATCATGGTTTTGTCGCGCAAGCGGGCAGGGCTGCTGACCATGCAGGATGAGCTGCGTGCGCTGCACATCCCCGCGCTGGTGGGAGAAAAAACAGAGCTGATCGACTGCTGCGAAGTGCTGGACATCGTCGCACTGCTGGACGTGCTGGTGTCACCCCAGCATGACCTGTCACTGGCCCGTGCGCTGAAGTCGCCCTTGTTCGGGCTGACCGACGACGCGTTGGTGAAGATCGCGCTGGCCAAAGGAAACTCTGCGCGGTCCTGGTACGAGGTGCTGCTCAATTCTGAGCAAACCATTCCCGAAATGAAAGGGCTGGGTGCCGTTTTTATTCAATACAAAGGCTGGCTGGATGTTTTGCCGCCGCATGACGCCTTGCAGGCCATCTATCACCACGGTGATGTGCTGGCGCGTTTTGCCGCTGCCGCGCCAGATGCGCAGCGCGCCAGTGTGCTGGCCAATTTGCGCGCTTTGCTGGCGGCGGCGCTGCGTCTCGATGGTGGGCGTTATGCCACACCGTATGCCTTTGTGCGTGCCCTCAAGGCTGGCGGTTTGCAGGCGCCAGCCACGGTGGACAGCGACGCGGTACGGCTGCTGACTGTGCATGGTGCCAAAGGGCTTGAGGCCAAAGCTGTCTTGCTATTGGACACCGACACGGCAGAACGCAATGCCGACAGCATGGGCGTGTTGGTTGATTGGCCGGGAGAAGCGGCCGCGCCGGAGAAGTTTGTATTTCTGGTCAGCGAAAGCCGGCCGCCTGCCTGCGCGCTGGAGGCCCTAGCGGCGGAGCAGGAGGCGCGCCGCCGCGAAGAACTCAACGCCTTGTATGTGGCACTGACCCGTGCCCGCCAGACTTTGGTGCTCTCGTCGATCACGCCCTACCGTGAAGCTGCGCATAGCTGGTGGCAGCGTCTGGCGACGCAGGTTGAGGCGTTGCCGGCTCCTGTGGCGCAGCCTCTGGCGTGGGGCGACTTATTGGCGCAAGACTGTTTGCTGCAATTGCCGGCGGCGCCTGGCGCGTCCCGGGAAGCAGTCACCCAGAAAGACGTCGACCTGGAAACAGACCTGTCGCGTATCGGCAAGGCCATGCACCGCTTGCTGGAGTGGGGTGCTTTTTCAGAGCCGCACATCCGCGCAGTGCAGCGCGAGTTTCGCCTCACTCCGGCGCAAGGCGGGCAGGCTGTGGCGATGGCTCAACGTATTCTGTCCGGCGCAGGGGCCTGGGCTTGGGACGCGCGCGTGTTGGGCTGGCATGGCAACGAAGTCGAGTTGTTTTTTCAAGGCGAGACCTTGCGCCTGGACCGGCTGGTTCAACGCCGGGATGCCGGTCACGAGGGCCACTGGTGGGTGCTTGACTACAAATCCGCTGGCACGCCACAAGACCAACCCGAGCTGGTTGCCAAGATGCATAACTACAGGGCGGCGTTGCAGGCGCTGCACCACGGGCAGACCGTCAAGGCGGCTTTTCTGACTGCACAGGGCGCCGTGGTGGAGCTTTCCTGAAAAGCCGGTGGTGCTCAGACGCATAATCTGGTTTGAAGCTGGCGTTTAGCCGGCACTTCAAGTTTTTACCCTCTCCCTTTAGCAACGACCTTTAGCAGTAGCGATAGTTTGCTATCAAAATAATAGTTTGGCGGAGTCGACTGAATACCAGTCTTTGCCGCCTCCCTTTGGAAGTCCCTTTGAACGATTTGACCCCTCCTGCCCTGATGTCTGTCCCGCTTTCCGATGCGCCAGGCCTGCGTGTTGCCGTGATCGGTGGTGGGCCTGCTGGTCTGATGGCCGCCGAAGTACTTGCTGCCGCCGGGGTGCCCGGCTTGCAAGTTCATGTGTATGACGCCATGCCTTCGGTGGGACGCAAGTTTTTGCTGGCAGGCAAGGGTGGGCTGAACCTCACCCATTCTGAAGCGGTCGGGCCTTTCCTGAGCCGGTTTGGCGAACGCCGGGCGCAGTTGCAACCTACGCTGGCCGCATTTGGGCCCGTAGAGTTGCGCGCCTGGGCTGAGGCGCTGGGCGTGGAAACCTTTGTCGGGAGTTCAGGCCGCGTATTCCCCAAAGACATGAAAGCCGCGCCGCTGCTTCGCGCCTGGCTGCACCGCCTGCGCACGTCCGGCGTGAAGTTCTTTATGCGGCACCGCTGGCTGGGCTGGGCAGAGAATGGAGTCTTGCGATTTTCAACATCGACTGGCGAGACAAGTTTGCAGGCTGACGCCGTGGTGCTGGCCCTGGGCGGTGGCAGCTGGGCGCGGCTGGGATCTGACGGCGCCTGGGTGCCGTTGCTGGCAGAGCGCGGCGTGTTGGTGGCACCATTGCAGCCATCGAACTGCGGCTTTGACGTGGGCGCGGAGCCGCACGCGCTGGTGACTGCCGAGCAGGGCGAAACCCGCCGCGAATTTTTTAAAGAGCTGATTGGTCAGGGTCCATCCCAGCAGCCGGGCTGGACTGAGCATTTTTCCAGCCGATTCGCTGGCCAGCCCTTCAAGTCGGTTGCCATCCATTTCACAGATTCACAAGGCCGGGCTTTTAGCCGCAAGGGCGAGTTCATCGCTACAGCCACTGGGGTGGAAGGCAGCCTGGTGTATGCCGTCTCAAGCCTGCTGCGGGATGAAATCGCGGCCCACGGTAGCGCGACCTTCATGCTGGACCTGCTGCCCGACAAATCAGCTGAACAGGTGCTGGTCGAAGTGCGGCACCCGCGTGGTTCACGCTCGCTGTCAAGTCACCTCAAAAGCCGCTTGAGCCTTGACGGTATCAAGGCAGCCATGCTGCATGAGCTGCTGAGCAAAGAAGCCATGAACGACCCGGTGCAACTGGCGCGCGGGATCAAGGCCTTGCCGGTGCGGGTAACGGCAGCCCGGCCGATTGACGAAGCCATCAGCAGCGCGGGCGGCGTGATGTTTGAAGTGATGAATGCCCAGCTGCAGCTCAAGGCGGTTGAAGGTATCAAGTACCCGGTGTTTTGCGCCGGCGAGATGCTTGATTGGGAAGCGCCTACTGGTGGCTACCTCTTGAGCGCGTGTTTTGCCAGCGGGCGCGTGGCTGGACAAAGCGTCGTCAGTCATTTTGGTGTTTTATCCAATGATCACGCTAAGAGTTAGCTATTGAGTTGATAGAGCAGGATTTTGTTTCCTTGGTAGCTACGCCTTGCAGCATCAAAGACAAAAAAAGACCGAGCAGAGGCTGCGGAGGCTGACCGTACGTAGTGGGCCTACTAGCAATTGCCACTGTTACCTGCTTCAATCGTTCAATGCAGGCTGGCGATAACGAACAGCCAATTGCCTTGACTGTGCCTGTGTTGCAAGATTTTTTAGGTTTCTCATGACCCAGATTCTGGTTATCGAAGATGATCCGACCCAGCGACTTTTAACCAGCTCGGTGCTGCGAAGTGCGGGACACGATGTGGTGGAAGCCGCGGACGGCAATGAGGGGCTGGCGCTTGCGCGGCAGGAGCCCCCGGACCTGATCGTGTGCGATGTCGTCATGCCTGGCTTGAACGGCTACGAACTGGTGGCGAGCCTCAAGCAGGATGCCGCGTTTGCCACCATTCCGGTCATCTTGCTCACGGCCATGGCTGAACGCTCGCACATGCGAACCGGCATGACCGCCGGTGCTGACGACTACCTGTACAAGCCTTTCCGGGCTGCAGAGCTTCGCAAGTCTGTCGAAGCGCTACTTTCCAAGCGGGAGTTGCAGCGTGTGCAATTTGCGCGGGCCGGCAAAACCGCGTTGAACGCCGCACTGGATCTGCAAAAGGAGTCACTTGCTAAGCGCTATGAGAAGCGCCTGGAGCAAGAGCTCAATGAGCGCTGGATCGAACAGACCGGGCCTGATTCCGAAGTGAACTACCCCAGAGCGACGGTGCTGGTGGTCAATCTTTTTGCAGCTATTCTTCGTCATCCGTCGTCCACTCGCTCCCTTGGCAGCGTCGTCCACCGCGTTTATCAGGCGGCAAGCGACTCGCTCTATCTGTTCGGTGCGCAGTATTTGGTGCCCGCAGGAGACGACCTGGTGGTGGTGTTCGAAAAAGCTTCGGCGTCTGAAGCAACAAAGACGCGCTTGATGGCGCTTCGTGCTGCCTTCGGAATGCAGAAGATGGTGCAGGCTGCCTTTGAATCCGTGTTGGACGCATCGGCTGGCGAAGCACCTTCCGCTCCCGGCCTGACCATCGCTCTGCACACCGGGCCTTTGATCCTGCTCAGCGTCGAAGACCCGCTGCATGGTGGCCAGTCCCTGACTCTGGCAGTGGGCGAAGGTGTCGAGGTTGCAAAAGCCATCGGGAGGTACGCGCAGGCTAGGGAATGGCGTGTTTGTTGTTCATCGGATGTCATAGCTGATATTCCGGATTGGGTCGCCCAAGGTGAAAAAGCGCGGTCGCCGGCAGAACTGATGCCCAAGGGTCTGGAGGTGGTGGAGCTGCTGGCCGTTGCGCAGTCATGACCGGGCGCCCACCAGCGGAAAAATCCGACGACCCGGAGGCCATCCGTCTGGCTCGCCTCAGGTTGTTGGGTGTGATGGACTCAGAGCCTGAGCCGATATTTGATGCATTGGCACGCATGGCAAGCGCTATTTGCGGCACGCCTATTGCCCTGATCAGCCTGCTTGACGACAAGCGGCAATGGTTCAAATCCAATATCGGGCTTGACGGTGTAGAGCAGACCGACAGACAGATCGCCTTCTGCGCCCACGCCATTGAGGGCGACGAATTGATGGAGGTCGGTGATGCGCAAAAAGATGCGCGGTTTTCGAACAATCCATTGGTCACGGGTGAGCCCAGCATCCGGTTTTATGCCGGTGCACCCCTGGTCATGCCGGGGGGTGAGCGGCTTGGTACCTTGTGCGTCATTGACCGCGAGGCCAGGCAGCTGACAAAGTTACAGCGTGCAGCGCTGGTGCAGCTTGCCGAGGTCGTCTCGCAGGCGCTCCTGCTTCGCGAGCGGGCTCACTACTTTGAAGTGATTGGTCAGGAAGACCGGTTCAAGGCGATTTCGGAGGGCTCCCCTGTAGGGATTTTTCATGCAGACGCGTCTGGTGATTGCACGTACGCCAACCCTCGCTGGCGCGAAATTTTTGGCCTCACACTCAAGCAAAGCCTGGGCGGCCAATGGCGTGAAGTCATTCATCCAGATGACCGGGAGTTGTTCTTCAGCGAGCTGGCGCAGTTTGGCAGGCGCGGTGGTGCCTATGGCATTGAGTACCGCTTGCTCCGGCCAGATGGTGAAATCTTGCATGTGCAGGCTCATGCTCAAACCGTCAGCTGGGGCGACCCTCCCCAGCGGGGGTTTGTGGGCGCGGTGCAAGACGTTACGCAGCGCAAGCAAGTCGAAGAAAAACTCCGCGCGAGCAATAATTTCCTGGATCGGGCCGAGCGGATTGCAGGCGTAGGCGGCTGGGTGGTGGACTTGCGCCAACGCAGTGTCCAGTGGACAGATCAAAACTGCCGCATTTATGGCCTCGAACCGGGTTTCCAGCCGAGCGTCGATCACCACCTCAAGTATTTCAGTTCTGCGGGGCAGCTGGCCATTGAAGAAACAGTGAAGGAGGCCGTTGCAAGTGGCAAGCCCTGGGACCTGGAACTTCCCATGGTCACAGCTCAGGGCAAGCGAATCTGGACCCGCTCCGTCGGTCAGGTGGAGTACGAGAACGGACGCCCGGCGCGCCTCGTGGGTGCACTGCAGGACATCACTGCCAAAAAAGCAATTGAGGAGGAGCTGCGTAATGCCAACAAGCTGTTGCAGTCGGTGCTGGACCACTTGCCCTGCGGTCTGAGCGTCTATGACGGGAACAAGCGCCTGGTCGCGCACAACCCGGAGTACAGGCGCTTGCTGTACTTACCAGACAGTCTGTTTGAAACGCCGGATTTGAGTTTTGAGCACATCGTGCGGCATAACGCAACGCGGGGAGACTATGGAGCGGGTCCGGTGGAGGAGCTTGTTTCTGAAATTCTCCAGCGCCACCGCCTGCCCGTTGCCCACCACCTGCAGCGCTCGCTCCCTGGCGGCCTGACCCTGGACATACGGGGCGCGCCAATGCCCGGCGGTGGTTTTATCACCACCTATGTGGACATCAGCGCCGCGAAAGACGCAGAGGAGGCGCTGCGCTTGAGCGAGGAAAGGCAGCACCGTGCTTTTGTGGCTTCTGGCGTTGTGCTGTGGGACTTCGATCTCGAAACCGGTCAGGTTTATCTGTCGGAAAACTGGACCGACCTGGTGGGTGGCAGCGGTGGGCCCACTGCCACCACTTTGCAGGCATTGGTGGCGCTCGTTCCACAGGAGGATCAACTCGCCATTTGGGATGCCTTTGTGCCGGTACTCAAAGGCAGTCGCGAGAGTTATTCAGTGGAGCACCGTGTGCGCAAAGCGGACGGCAGCAACGCATGGGTGCTGAGCGTCGGGCAAATCACCCGGCGCGATGCAAACGGCCGGGCGCTGCGCGCCAGCGGTACCAACCAGGATGTCAGCGCACGTAAATACGCACAGATAGCGCAGCAAAACGCGGCCGCTCTCATCAGCGCCACGCTGGACGCCACCGAGGACGGCATTCTGGTGGTGAATGACCAGCGCGAGATTGTGCTGTTCAACCAGCGCTTTCTGGATATGTGGCGTTTCCCCAAAGAATTGATAGGCGGCGACAACAAGGAATTGACCCGATTTGCAATTTCTCAGGTCAAGGATTCGCGTGCCTTTCTGGGCAAACTGGAAGAGTTGTACAAGGACGAAGTAGCGGAGAGTTTTGATCTACTGGAACTCCATGACGGGCGCGTCTTTGAGCGCTATTCGAAACCGCACAAGCTGGGGCCGCAAGCCTCGGGCCGCGTCTGGAGCTTTCGCGATGTTACAGCCCGCAGGGCCGCCGAAGCCGAGCTCAAGCAGGCCAAGGAAACCGCCGAGGCCGCCAACCAGGCGAAAAACACTTTTCTGGCAACCATGAGCCACGAGATTCGCACGCCGCTCAATGGCATTCTGGGAATAACGCAATTGTTGCTGGATGAACCGCTAACGGTCCAGCAGGCACAGTTTGCGCAGTTGATTGACAGCAGTGCCCAGTCGCTGCTGGTATTGGTCAACGACTTTCTGGACCTGGCCAAAATTGATGCCGGCAAGACGGTGCTTGAAGAAGTCCCCTTCAATCTGCACCGGCTGCTGGCCGATGTCAGCGATCTGTTTGGCTACCGCGCCAGTGCCAAAAGCCTGGTTTTTCGTTTTTCCATTGCGACCGCGGTGCCGGAATGGATTTGGGGCGACCCCGCTCGGCTGCGGCAGGTCCTTGTCAACCTGATGGGCAATGCACTCAAATTTACCGAGGCGGGGGAGGTTGGCCTCTTCGTCGAAGTAGAGGTGCCAGCGCCCGGGCAGATGAAACTTGTTTTCTCGGTCACTGATACCGGGATTGGCATGCCGCCTGACGTGCAGGCCCAGCTCTTTACCAACTTTATGCAGGCGGACGGCTCCACCACCCGCAAATACGGCGGCACCGGACTTGGCTTGGCCATCGTCAAACGCCTCAGCGAATTGATGGGTGGGCGTGTAGAGGTGCAAAGTGCGCAGGGCACGGGATCGACCTTCACTTTCGTTCTTGATTCTGTCAGGGTCGTTGCAGATCCTTTGCCTGCAACCATGTCTCCCCGAGTTGCCCCCGTCATTGTAAAAAGGGAGGGACGTATTTTGGTTGTGGAAGACAACCCCACCAATCAGATCGTTGCCGTGGGGTTGCTTAAAAAGACGGGCTATGAGCAGGTCACGGTTGTGAGCGACGGCAAGCAGGCGGTCGAGCACGCGCTGCGCGGCGATTTCGTGGCCATTCTCATGGACTGCCAGATGCCAGTGATGGACGGCTATGCCGCGACCCAGACCCTTCGCGCGCAAGGCTGCCGCACGCCCATCATTGCGATGACGGCCAACGCCAGTCCGGGCGAAGGCCAGCGCTGTCTGGATGCTGGAATGAGCGACTACCTGGCGAAACCGGTTACTCAGGCAGGCCTGCTGGATGCGCTGACCCGTTGGGTGCCGCAGCTGGACTCAGAACAGAGCGCCGGACCTTTGAAAGACGGACAAGTGCCTGCCGCCGACGGCGTGGCCGTTTTTGACCGTGCTGGCGCGCTCGCCAGGCTGGGCGGAGACGAAGCCCTTCTTGACGCCGTGGTTCAATCATTTGTTGGCCGCGTGCCCGTTGTCATGCGTGAACTGTCG
>JBKJIV010000003.1:0-32327 GCA_046598365.1 Polaromonas sp.
CGTTACATCGTGCCGGTGTCAGCTGGCGGCGGCAGCGACATGGTGGGGCGGACAGTGACTGAACGCTGGGGCGCGCTGCTCAAGCAGAGCTTCATAGTGGACAACCAGGGCGGCGGTGGCGGCGTCATCGCTTCGCAGACGACGGCGCGCGCAGCCCCCGACGGATACACACTGATGCAGGGTTATGTCGCCACACATGGCACCAGCCCCGCCACACGCAAGCTGCCTTATGACGCGATCAAGGACTTCACGCCGATCGGCATGATTGGTGGCACGCCCAATGTGCTGGTGGTCAACGCCGCCCTGCCAGTCAAAAACATCAAGGAGTTCATTGACTACCTTAAGAAAAACCCGGGCAAAGTCAGTTACGGGTCCGCTGGCGCCGGCTCACTGACACACCTGACGATGGAGCTGTTCAAACAGCAGGTCAGTTCCTTCATGGTGCACATTCCCTATCGCGGCATTGCGCCGGCCTTCACCGATTTGATCGGCAACCAGACCCAGGCCATGTTTCCAGGCCTGGCCGCTGCGGTTCCGCACATCCGCTCGGGGCGGGTACGGCCGCTGGCGGTGACCGGTCTGCAGCGGCATCCGCAGTTCAAGGACGTGCCGACGCTGGACGAATCCGGCTTCAAGGGATTCGACGCCCAGCAGTGGTACGGCGTGGTCGGACCTGCGGGTATGCCAGCGCCACTTGTCAAGCAGCTCAACGAAACGCTGGCTGCCGTGCTGCGAGCGCCCGACCTGCGCGAGAAACTCTCGGTGGAAGCGGTGGAGCCACTCGTCATGACGCCAGAACAGTTCGGTGAGTTCATGCGCGCCGACATCGCACGCTGGACAAAACTCGCGCGTGACCGCGGAATTCAGCTAGACAGCTGATCCTCATACACAAAAAAGGCGTTTTGCCCCCATTCATGGGAGCAAGACGCTCCATTTTTTATAGCATTTTCCTATCCCTGGCAAACCCTGCCGAAAGAAATCATGGCCCGCAATACCCAGGTCACCGCCGACCACAACGCACCTCCCGTTACCCAGATACTGGCCCAACACGTCGCCACCCATCCCGGCTTCCTGGCCGGGGGCTGGAGCGACGCCGTCGATCACGAAGCGCACCGCACTTTCATGAACTGGCTGGGCTGCGCAGTCGGCGCGGCCCACCATGAGGCTGCCGACGCCGCGCTGGCCGCCGTCAACATGCTGCAGCCCGCCGCGCAGTCCAGCGTGCTGGGTCGCAAGGAAAAAGTTGATATGGCCAGTGCGGCGTTGATCAACGGCATCACCTCGCACACCTTCGACTTCGACGACACGCATCTGAAAACCATCATCCACCCGGCAGGCCCCGTGGCCTCGGCGGTACTGGCGCTGGCCGAACACACCGGGGCTTCGGGCCGCGAGCTGATCGACGCATTGGTGCTGGGCATCGACGTGTCCTGCCGCGTCGGCAACGCGATGTACCCCGAGCACTACGATCGCGGCTGGCACATCACAGGCTCCACCGGCACACTGGGCGCTGCGGCCGCCTGCGCGCGCCTGCTCAAGCTGGATGTACAGAAAACTGCGATGGCGCTGGGAATTGCCGCTTCGCAGCCGGTTGGCATGCGCGAACAATTCGGCACCATGACCAAGCCTTTTCACCCCGGTGGCGCGGCCCGTGCCGGCCTGATGTCGGCTCTGCTGGCCAAGCAGGGCTACACCGCCAGTCCCAAGGCACTCGAAGCGCCACGCGGCATGATGCAAACCGTCTCCACAAAAAATGATTGGACCGAGATCACCGGCGAGTTGGGTCAGCGTTTCGAAATATCCTTCAACAGCTACAAACCGTTTGCCTGCGGCATCGTGATCCACCCGAGCATCGACGCTTGCGCCCAATTGCGAGCCCAGGGGGTGAAAGCGGATCAAATCGCCAGCATTGAACTCAAGGTGCATTCGCTGGTGCTGGAGCTGACTGGCAAGAAGGAGCCCGTTGACGGACTCCAGGCCAAGTTCAGCGTCTACCACGGCTGTGCGGCGGGCCTGACATTTGGCCGCGCTGCCGAGGAAGAATTCGCCGACGAGGTGGTCAACCGCGCCGACATGGTCGCGCTGCGCCGCAAGGTGGTGGCCACCGTGGACGACTCGATTGACGAGGCCAGTGCCGACGTCACCGCCGTGCTGACAGACGGCAGCCGTGTGCATGTGTTTGTCGAACACGCCATCGGCTCCCTGCAAAACCCGATGACCGACGCCATGCTGGAAGCCAAGTTCCGCGGCATGTCCGATTCAGTGCTGGGCGTGGCCCAAACCACTGCGTTGATCGCCGCCTGCTGGAAGACCGGTGCCGCGGCCGATGTGCGAGCCCTGACCGCCCTGGCACAGGCATGAGCAAACCCCACATCGTGGTCCTGGATGACACCGAACGCGCGCTGCGGCGCCTTGCCGACTGGAGCGCCATAGACTCTCAGGCAGAGGTCACCGTTCACCACGCACCACTCACCGGCGCTGCGCTGGTGGAAGCGCTCAAGAGTGCGGACGTGATCGTGCTGATGCGCGACCGCACGCCGTTCACCGCGGAGCTGCTGGCGCAGCTGCCTCAATTGCGCTACCTCGTCTTCACCGGCACGCGCAACGCCAAGCTCGACCTGGCCGCACTCGCGGCCCGCAACATACCGGTCAGTTGTACCGAATTCGGACCGTCCAAGGACAGCACCTGCGAGCTGACCTGGGCGCTGATCCTGGCCGCCACCAAGCAGCTGGAGAGCCAAACCGCCCGGCTGCGCGCGGGTGGTTGGCGCAGCGACTCGGCGGCACCCCTGCCGGGAGCGCTGGTCGGCCAGCGCCTGGGGCTGATCGGGCTGGGTGAAATCGGTGGCCGGGTGGCGCGCGTCGGCAAGGCTTTCGGCATGGACGTGGTGACCTGGAGCCCGCGCATGACGCCCGAACGCGCAGCCGCGCAAGGCGCGAGTTTCCTGCCGCTGGAAGAGCTGCTGGCCACGTCCCGCATCGTCAGCCTGCACCTGGTGGTTCTGCCGACGACCAGGCACTTGATGAATGCCGACCGCCTGGCGCTGATGAAAGCCGGCAGCCTGCTGGTCAACACCTCCCGCTCTGAACTCATAGATACCGCGGCCCTGGTACCAGCCCTCCGGAAGGGACGACCCGGTTTCGCCGCACTCGATGTGTTTGACGTCGAACCCCTGCCGCTCACAGACCCGTTGCACGAGCTGCCCAATGTGCTGCTGACACCCCACCTGGGGTTTGTGACCGAACCGGTGTTCCAACGTTTTGCGACCGGCGTGACAGAGTGCCTGGAGGCATGGCTCGGTCAACGGACCCTGGTAAGGCCGGTATCTGCACCGGCTTGAGCCGTCCCGGATGACTTGAAGCGCTTGTCTGCGTCGCCGGGTCTTTTCCCAGGCTGCCTTTGCACCTGAGATACAAGTTCGCCCAAACGGCGCGTTGGATGCCGCACGCTTCCTGCATTGGCCTACAGCGGGGGCGGAACCAAAGCCGACAATTACACCCTAACAAGGGTAAACACGGATTAGCCCCAGCCGATTTAGTCCATTGAACCTGCTGTTTGGCACTCTCTCCGGTAGAGTGCTAATATTGCGCCAGAAAAGGAGTTTTGATCTATGTCTTATGCCCTTTCCCCCCAAGTGGCCCCGCAAGCGACCGAACTGGCCGCTGCCAATCCGTGGTCGCTCCTGCCACCCCTCGGGAACCTGGACGCCTACATTTCGGCGGTCAACCGCCTTCCCATGCTCACATTGGAGCAGGAGCAGGAATTCGCCAAAAAACTCAAGGAAAACAACGATCTTGACGCAGCCGGCAAGTTAGTGCTCTCTCACTTGCGCTTGGTGGTATCCACCTCCCGCAAATATCTTGGCTACGGCTTGCCCCATGCCGATCTGATTCAGGAAGGCAATATCGGCCTGATGAAGGCGGTCAAACGGTTCGATCCGGATCAAGGCGTTCGTCTTGTCAGCTATGCGCTTCACTGGATCAAAGCAGAAATGCATGAGTACATCCTGAAGAATTGGCGCATGGTCAAGGTGGCGACCACCAAGGCCCAGCGCAAGTTGTTTTTCAATTTGCGCTCCATGAAGCAAGGTTTCAAGGACGACGCAGACGTGGCAACGCACCGGGACACGCTGACCGAAGGCCAGATCGACTCCATGGCAAAAACGCTGAACGTCAAACGCGAAGAAGTCATGGAGATGGAAAAACGCATGTCCGGTGGCGACGTGCTGCTGGACCCCAGCCCGAGCGATGATGGCGAAGAAGCGTATGGCCCGATTGCCTACCTGTCGGATGCCACGCAGGAGCCGACGGTATTGATGGAGTCACGGCAGCGTGACTACCTCGCCAGCGACGGTATCGCAACGGCGCTGGAAGATCTCGACCCTCGGTCACGCCGCATCGTTGAAGAGCGGTGGCTCAAGGTCAACGATGACGGCTCGGGCGGCATGACGCTGCACGACCTGGCAGCCGAATACAAGGTTAGCGCCGAACGCATTCGCCAGATTGAAGTGGCTGCCATGAAAAAGATGAAGAAGGTCTTGGCCGCATACGCATGACAACTTTGGCCTGACAACTTTACTGGCAATGCCGTTCCAAGCGGCGATTGCCAAAGCCTGCACCCGACCATCGCGTGCAGGTTTTTTTTCGTCTGCGCTTTTTCAGTTTTTCAGCAGCAACTGAACGTCGGAAGCAAGCCCCGCAGCGCCGCTTCCGTAGCGGCTGTACAGGCGGACACGCCCCTGCTGGTCAAACACATAACTACCCGCCGAGTGCTCCAGCGTATAGCTGGTCGGTGTCTTGCCATCGACCTTTTTGTAGAAGATCTTGAAGTCTTTGGCCAATTGCGGCAGTTTGTCCAGCTCAGGGCGCAGCGCGAGAAAAGTCGGGTCGAAGTTGGTCATGTATGCCTTGAGCACCTGCTGCGTGTCCCGCTCCGGGTCGAGCGAGACGAACAGTCCCTGCAAGCGCTGGCCGTCCTTGCCCAGCATTTTCTTGATCTCGGCCAGTTCTGCCATGGAAGCAGGGCACACGTCAGGGCACTGGGTGAAGCCGAAGAACACGACCACCACTTTGCCCTGAAAATCCTTGATGCTGCGCAACTGCCCGTTGTGGTCGGTCAGTGAGAAGTCGCGCGCGTAGTCGGCCCCCGTGATGTCAATGCTGTGAAACTGCAATTTGCTTTCCGAGCAGGCTCCAAGCAACGTGGCTGTTGCAATAGACAGACCACCTGTGGCCATCCACTTCAGGGCATTCCTTTTGCAAATTACAGAAGAAAGCATGCTCATACGAGGTAGTGGTCCAGCAGCAAGGCTGCAAACAAAACAGACAGGTGGATCAGGGAAAAGCGAAACGTTTTGCGCGCAAGGGCGTCCGAGTAGTTGCGCCAAAGTCGCCAGCCGTACCAGCTGAAACCAAAGCTCAATCCAACCGCCACCACCAGGTACAGCCAGCCGCTCATCTTGAACACAAAGGGCAACATGCAGGCCGCAAACAACACCAGCGTATAGAGAAAAACCTGCAAGCGCGTGAACTCGTTGCCATGCGTCACGGGCAACATGGGCAGCCCGGACTTGCGGTAGTCTTCAACGCGGTACAGTGCCAGCGCCCAGAAGTGAGGAGGCGTCCAGAGGAAGATGATCAAAAACAGGATCAGAGCTTCCGGACTGACGCTACCGGTCATTGCTGCCCAACCCAGCACCGGTGGCATGGCTCCGGATGCACCACCGATCACAATGTTTTGTGGCGTCAAGGGCTTGAGGATGACGGTGTAGACCACCGCGTACCCCACAAAAGTTGCAAACGTGAGCCACATGGTCAGGGGGTTCACCCAGACGTACAGAATCAGGGAGCCGAGCCCGCCCAGCACGGCCGCGAATGTCAGCGTCAGCGGGTTGCTGATTTGCCCTTGCGCCGTAGCGCGCCAGGCTGTTCGTTTCATCTTGGCGTCAATCTGCTGCTCAACCAGACAGTTGAAAGCCGCCGCAGCACCAGCCACCAGCCAGATGCCGGCACATGCCACCAAAGCGAGTTTGACCTCGGCCCAGCCTGGAACACCTGGCACGGCCAGCACCATGCCGATCAACGCGCAAAAGACAATCAGCTGCACCACGCGCGGCTTGGTCAGCGCATAAAACTGTGCGAACTTCGAAGGCACAAATGGCGAGACGGCGACAGAAACAGAGGAGTCGGATGGGTTCATAAGCGTGAAGCCCTTGATTTTGACTCACTCGCCGTAGCCGAGACGCAGCGGCTGGAAAAAATAGCGCCGGTGAGCGCCACCACGAGCGCAGCAGCCCCTCCGGTGTGCGACACCGCCGCCACCAGCGGCCACCCCAGCACAACATTGCTCAGACCGGTGGCAAACTGCCACAGCGCAAGCCCGCCGATCCACAACGCGTACCGGCGCATGGCAGGAGTCCGCCCAAGCTGCCAGGCCAGCACCAGCAGCGCGGTACATACCAGATAGGCCGCCAGCCGATGGGCATAGTGGATGGCAGTCAAGGCCTGGAAACTGATGTTGCCGCCGTCCGCACCCGCACCCAGCGCGCGCCAGAATCTAAAGCCCTCCCGGAAGTCCATCAAAGGCCACAGGCTACCCTGGCAGGCTGGGAAATCGTTGCAGGCCAGCACCGCGTAATTGGTGCTGACCCAACCACCCAAAGCAATCTGCAGCCACAGCAGAACAAAGGTCGCCACGAGAAGCAGCCAGGCGCGAAAAGGCAGTGGCACCGGCACATGGCCGCCCTGCAATTGCGCATACCGCACAGCCTGCGCCTGCAGCAAGGCCAGCAACAAGAGTCCGCCCAGAAGGTGCAGCGTCACGATCAGCGGGAACAACTTCATGGTGACTGTCAAAGCGCCGAAAGCGCCTTGCACACAGACCCAGACAAGCGTGATGATCGGCAACCACACGGGAAGGACGTGAGTGGAGCGCTCGCTGCTGACGCGTGCCTGCCGCGCCCGCCAGGTCGCAATCGCCAGTGTCAGGATCAGTACACCAACGCCAGTGGCCAGGTAGCGATGAATCATCTCGATCCAGGCCTTCGAATGCGTGACTGGCCCACTGGGCAAAGCTGCCTGCGCGTCGCTGATGGGTTGCTGCGCCCCTATGGGGCTTGCATGGCCATAACAACCGGGCCAGTCAGGACACCCCAGCCCGGAGTCTGTCAGGCGCGTGAAAGCGCCAAACAACACGAGATCAAAGGTGAGGAACAAGGTGAGCAGGGTCAGCACACGCAGGCGCCGCGCCAGGGGCTGATCCTTGTTGCGCAACCAGACCCATGCCAGCGGCCCGAGGGCAAGCACAAGGCCCATGAGCATCAGGCGCAGTGTCGGGCTGAGGTTGTAAAGGTCTTGCGTGTCCATGGCTAAGTTGATCCGCCCATGGCCATATGCGGGGCTTCATACAAGCAGGGGCCGCGGAACCGGCTCCGCCGGGCCGCAGGCGCAGCGGCCCCCACGGGGGGCCGCGAACCACACGCAGTGAGGAGCGTGGGGGCTAACATATCATCGGCCCGCCTTGTCCCACGAAGCAGACGCGCGCATCAGCCGCTCAAGGTCGCGCTTGGCCTGTGCCGCACCAGCGGCGTCCATGGAAGCGGGGAAACGCATCATCCAGTTACCCAGCGGGTCGACGACGTACATGTGGTCCTCCAGCCGTTTTTCTGCCGAAGCCTGCAACCACTGCTCGAGACCGGCAACACGCAAAACGGTGGAATCAAGCAGCGCACCTTTCAGTGCGTCCGGCACAGCCGCGTTGTCGCTGATCAGCCAGACGCGGTCCAACCGGTCTTTCTCGCGGCCCAGCGACTCGCGCAACTGGCGCTGGAAATAAACATGTTGCTGACACTGTGCATCGCAAGAGCCTCCCGCAACGCTGACCAGCAGCCATTGGCCTTTGAGCGACGGCAGATCGATCCGGCTGCCATCCAGCGCGACGGCAGGGACGGATGGCAAGGGGCGTTGCGGATCAATCAGTTCACCGTAATTTCGCCTACCCTCCGGGCGAATCACGTAATAGGTGAAATACGATGCGACCACCGGAGCGGCACACACCAGCAGAACGGCCAGCATTTTCCACCGCCCCGCGCGGGTATCGGGCTCATGCACTGCGGTGGCCGAATTGGCTTGTGGCAATCCATGAACGGTCAAGCCCAAAGGCTGATCCTGCGCGGCAATGGCATCGGGAGACAAGGAAGAGTAGGGTTGCTGGTTTTGCACTTGGAAAGCCGACGGTTAGGAATGCTGTGAGAGCCGCTTTTTGCGACGCGGAAGAATCAACTGAAACCACACATAAAGGCCCGCAAGCAAGGCGCTGAGGCTGAACCACTGAAACGCATAGCCATAGTGCTTGTCCACTCCAGAGGTGGCTTGAGGCCAGTCCCTGAGAAGTCCTTCACTGGCACCGCCAGTTTGCAGAAGGGAAACCGCTAGCAGGGGTGCCCCGATTTCTGCACTGAAGGCAGACACATCCAGATTTTGCCGGATGCGGCCAGCGCCCATGTCGCCCATCTCATATAACTTGGACGGCGGCGGGGCAATGCGTCCCGAGACACTCACCAAACCTGTCGGAGTAGACACATCAGGCAAGCGCGTGCGATCGTTAAAGTCACGTGGCACCCAGCCGCGCTGCACCAGAATCCACTGCGGGCTGTCAGCCAATGCCAGAGGCGTCACCACCCAAAACCCGGACTTGCCGCCCATGGGGCGATTGTCGAGATACACGGTATGCGCGCCCTGCCAGGTACCCTGCAGCTGCGCCTGCCGGAATGTCGCATCTGCTATGTTTTTACCAGCTAAAAGCGTTCGGTTATCGAGGGGCGGATACCTTTTTTGTTCCTCAATGGCGGCCTGAAGGGCTTCTTTTTGCGCAGCACGGCGCAATTGCCACTGACCCAAAGAAAAAGTCAGACTCGCAGCCAACACCGTTGCCAGCGTCAGGATCCAGAAGCGGGCGTTTGGCAAACTTGAACTCATGCGCGGATAATTCTGTTCATGACTTATCTTGTAGCACTGGCTTTTTTGGCCATCATCGGCAGCCTGGGCGCCGCACTTTTTTTCATGATGAGGGGCGGCAACGCCGGGAAGGCAAAAACCGGCAACATGGCGCGCGCGTTAGCCTTTCGCGTCGGCTTTTCGATTCTGCTGTTTGTCTGCATCCTGATTGCCTGGAAGATGGGCTATATCCAGCCTACCGGGATTGCACCCGGCAAGTAAAAAAAGCGCCTAGCGGCGCTTTTTTCCAGCTGGACTGATCTACAGCCAATAAACAAGAATGTAGAGACCCAGCCACACCACGTCCACGAAGTGCCAGTACCATGCGGCACCTTCAAAACCAAAATGGCGGTCGGCTGTGAAATGTCCGCTTTGCAAACGCAGCGTGATAAACAGCAGCATCAACATGCCGACAAACACGTGAAAGCCGTGAAAACCGGTCAGCATGAAAAACGTTGAACCGTAGACGCCGGACGATAGTTTCAGATTCAGTGCGCTGTAGGCATGAAAGTACTCGTAGCCCTGAACGCCAAGGAAAATGATGCCCAGCAAAACGGTAAGCCACATGAATGCAATGGTTTTGCCGCGATGGTTTTCACGAAGCGCATGGTGCGCGATGGTCAGGGTCACGCCGGAGGTCAGCAGCAAAGCTGTGTTGATGGTTGGCAACCAGAACGGCCCCATCGTGGTGAAGGGCTCCACGATGCCAGCTGGAGAGGCGGTCACACCCGGCGCTGAGCTAGGCCAGACAGCTTTGAAATCAGGCCACAGCAATGCGTTTTCGAGGCTGCCCAGCGCCGGCACCGAATGCACACGCGCCCACCACAAGGCTGTGAAGAACGCACCAAAGAACATCACTTCCGAGAAAATAAACCAGCTCATGCTCCAGCGGAACGACAAATCAACTTTGTGGCCATACAGGCCGCCTTCGCTTTCAGCTACGGCAGCACGAAACCAGAAAAACAGCACGCCGAGCCACATGGCCATACCAAAGGCAAGCGAGATCGCACCCCAGTCCGCACCGTTGATCCACTGTCCTGCGCCAAGGATGACAAAAAACAGACCGGTGGCCGCCAGAACCGGGTAAGCCGAGGGCGCCGGTACAAAGTAATAAGGGGTTCCCGCATGTGCTGCTGAAGACATTTCCAACTCCTGTTTCGCTAAATTCTTGAATTCACTAAATCGACGCTTGAGAGGCGACCTCGCGCCTCTACTTGCCAACCACCCAGGTTGCCAGAATCATCAGGCCACCCACGAACACCAGAACACCCACAAAACCCACGGCCACGATGTGAAGGGGATTGAGCTGTTGCACGTCTTTCTCATAATCGCTGTGGGATCTGAGGCCTACAAAGGACCAGCTCACCGCCTTGATGGTGCGCCAGATCGACCCCTTGCGTGATACGGGTGATGCCATGTTCATGCGCCTGGCTTCTGCCGCGGCAATGCAACACCCACCGCAGCCACCGGAGCCGCCGGGGTCTTGCCGCCAACTTCAAAGAAGGTGTAGGACAGGGTAATGGTGGTCACGTCTTTGGACAGCTTCGGGTCAATCACAAAGGCCACCGGCCACTGCTTTTTCTCACCGGGCGCCAAGGTGTACTGGCTGAAGCAAAAGCACTCCAGCTTGTTGAAATGAGCACCCGCCTGCGACGGCGCATAACTTGGAATCGCCTGAGCCGACATGGTGCGACTCTGAACATTCTGAAACTCGTACATCACCGTTGCCAGCTCACCTGGATGCACCTTCACTGAGCGTACCGCTGGTTTGAACAACCACGGACCACGCGCATTGGCGTCGAACTCAACCGTGACACTTCGGCTAGTGTCCACCTGGGTGTTGGCAGACATTTTGGGTGTCGCGCCCGGAATCTGCCTGTCGCCCAGCGCCAGGATGTTAATGCCGGTCATCTCGCAGATAGCTTTGTAAATAGGCACCAGGGCATAACCGAAAGCAAACATGCCAAGCACGATCACGCCGAGCTTGCCCACCATCCGGAAATTTTCGCGCCTCAAACCCATGGGTCAGCCCTTACCAAAAAAGACCAGCCTCGCCATGAAGCCGAGAAAAAACACGATGGCAACCGAGGCGAGTATCAGCCCCAGTCGCGTGTTGTTTTTTTTCTGTTCGGGTGTCATGGCGTTCTGGCAGTCTGGGTGTGATTTCAGTAGCCGAGCACTTTGGTAGCGGTTGCGTCGAGGCGTGGCGGTGTTTCAAAAGTGTGGAAAGGTGCAGGAGACGCTACTTCCCACTCCAGACCTTCAGCGCCTTCCCATGGTTTTTGAGGAGCTTTTTCGCCCTTGCCGCGCATGGTCGGGATCACAATGAACAGGAAGAAGTAGACCTGCGACAAACCAAAACCCAAGGCACCGACTGAAGCCAGCATGTTGAAGTCCGCGAACTGCATCGGATAGTCAGCGTACCGGCGGGGCATACCGGCGAGGCCGAGGAAATGCATCGGGAAAAATGTGATGTTAAAGAACACCAGCGACAGCCAGAAATGCCATTTGCCGCGCGTTTCGTTGTACATCACGCCGGTCCACTTTGGCACCCAGTAGTAGTAGCCGGCAAAGAGTGCGTAAAGCGATCCGGCCACCAGCACATAGTGGAAGTGAGCCACCACGTAATAGGTGTCCTGCAGTTGAATGTCAATCGGCGCTACCGACAAAATCAGGCCGGTGAAACCGCCCATGGTGAACACGAAGATGAAGCCGACTGCAAACAGCATCGGTGTTTCAAAAGTCATCGAGCCCTTCCACATCGTTGCGATCCAGTTGAAGATCTTCACACCGGTGGGCACCGCAATCAACATGGTTGAGTACATGAAAAACAGCTGTCCGGTCACCGGCATGCCGGTGGTGAACATGTGGTGAGCCCAGACCACAAAACTCAGGATGGCGATGGAGCCGGTGGCGTACACCATGGAGGCATAACCAAACAGGCGTTTGCGGGCAAAGGCCGGAATGATCTGGCTCACGATGCCGAAGGCCGGCAAAATCATGATGTAAACCTCTGGGTGGCCGAAGAACCAGAAGATGTGCTGGTACATCACCGGGTCGCCGCCGCCAGCGGGATTAAAGAAACTGGTGCCAAAGTGGCGGTCTGTCAGCGTCATGGTGATGGCGCCGGCCAGCACAGGCATCACGGCGATCAGCAGGTAGGCAGTGATCAACCAGGTCCAGCAGAACATCGGCATCTTCATCAGCGTCATGCCGGGTGCGCGCATGTTCAAAATGGTCACGATGATGTTGATGGACCCCATGATCGACGAAGCGCCCAGAATGTGCAGTGCAAAAATACTGGCGTCCATGGACGGGCCCATTTGCAGGGTCAGCGGTGCATACAGTGTCCAGCCGGCCGCAGGGGCGCCGCCAGGCATGAAGAAGGAGCCCACAATCATCAGGCCGGCCGGAATCAGCAACCAGAAACTGAAGTTGTTCATGCGCGCAAAAGCCATGTCGGCTGCGCCGATCTGCAGCGGGATCATGCAGTTCGCAAAACCAACGAAAGCCGGCATGCTGGCGCCGAACACCATGATCAGCCCGTGCATGGTGGTGAGCTGGTTAAAAAGCTCGGGATTGACCAGTTGCAGGCCGGGCTGAAATAGCTCGGCACGAATGCCCAATGCCAACACCCCACCAAACATGAACATGGCGAAGCTGAAGAGCAAATACAGCGTGCCAATATCTTTGTGGTTGGTGGCAAAAACCCAGCGACGCCAGCCCGTGGGGGCGTGGTGATCGTCATGCGCGTGATCGTGATGGTCTAGAACTGCACTCATCTGGCTTCCTTTGATGGCTTGTCTGCGGCTGGTATGTGTTAGCCGATGGGAGACTGTATGGTCTGGTCGCTTGTCGTATTACTTGCGGGCAGCCTGAAACTCGGCGGGCTGCACGATCTGGCCAGTCTGATTGGACCAGTTGTTTTTGGTGTAAGTGGCTACCGCTGCAAGATCAGTGTCACTCAGTGTTTTCCACGGCGGCATAGCGCCACCGGCTGCACCGTTGAGCAAAATCTGGATCTGCTTGCCGTGGTCTTTGTCGAGCACAAGAGCCGAACCATCCAGCGCCTTGATGGGGCCTGCACCCTTGCCGTTGGCCTGGTGGCAAGCGGCACAGTTGGCAGCATAAACTTTTTCGCCGCGAGCCTTCAACTCAGGCAGCACCCACACCTTGGAAGGATCATCCGCCTTGGCTGCGGCTTCCTTGGATTTGACGCTCACCCATTTGGAATAGTCTTCACGCGAGACCACTTTCACATGGATGGGCATGTAGGCATGCTCCTTGCCGCACAGCTCGGCGCACTGGCCGTAGAAGTCGCCTGTTTTTTCAGCACGGAACCATGTGTCACGCACAAAGCCAGGAATGGCGTCCTGCTTGATGCCAAAGGCCGGGACCATGAAGGCATGAATCACGTCGTTGGCAGTGGTGATGATGCGTATTTTCTGGTTGACCGGAACAACCAGCGGGTTGTCCACCTTGAGCAAATAGTTGTCAGGGGCTTCGCCCTTTTTTGGACCGCCGTTGTTGGACATTTCGCGGTGCGTGCTGTCCAGCGTGGATACGAAGCCAATGCCTTCGCCTTCGCCCTTGATGTAGTCGTAGCCCCATTTCCACTGCATGCCAGTGGCCTTGATGGTCAGGTCGGCACTGGTGGTGTCTTTGGAAGCCACCAGAACCTTGGTGGCCGGCAGGGCCATCAATATCACGATGACGAACGGAACAATGGTCCAAATGATCTCGACGGTGGTGGACTCGTGGAAGTTGGCAGATTTGTGGCCAACGGACTTGCGGTGCTTCCAGATGGAATAAAACATCACGCCAAAGACCGCCAGGAAGATGACCAGACAAATGATCATCATGAACCAGTGCAACCACTGCTGCTCTTCAGCAATTTTGGTGACTGCGGGGTGCAAATTGAGCTGATTGACAGCCGGGCCACCAGGCAGATCGTTGACCGCGTAAGCCGTATTGCTTACCCAGACGGCCAGCAAAGCCACGAGGGCGGCTGGCTTACGGCAAACTTGCATGGTCAGGGATTTCAAAAATTCGCCTGCGTGCTTCATGCCTGACCCTATCGTTGTGCGTACGTTCATCGTGATCACTTTTATTGCCCCAATTACCGACTGATTAGCTGAGTAAACCGCTGATTATAAAGTTAGCCCTGAGGTCACCCGGATGACCCCCTCGGTGCAAATGCTCCGACTTCCCCGCTTCGCCTCAACATCCACGCAACGCGTGGCGAATTTCCCGGGCCAATGCGGGCCTCAATTCAGGACGCACATGCCGTCCCACCCTCACAGAGCGCCCCTGCCCCGACACCTCGATCAGCGAGCCGTCACCGGTTTTGGGCTCGACACGCACCCATTGGCGGTTGAATTCCGCGCGCTCAAAACGCCCTGCACTTTCAAGCTCCACGACCAGCTGACTGCCCTGCAAAACAATCCGTTCGCGGTCACTGGCATGGCGCGCATAACTCCAGAACGCAGCGCCCACCATCACCAATTCCAGCAGCGCAAACGGCATCACCATCGGTGCGCCCTGCAACCAGAAAAACCCGCCAATACCCAAGGAAACGGTACACAGCGACGCATACAACCAGCCCAGTTGGGCCGGCGTTATTGAACAGTTGCGCTTGAGCATCCATTGAACCGCTTGCGGACTCTGACCACCGGGGCTGGACGCTGCGGTGACACGACATGCTGAGTTGGTGGGCGACACGGGGGCAACACTTGGAAAAATGCCGCCGATCAAACACATTCGGCTGCCAGGTGCGTGGGAACATACCCAAAATTCGACTCTGGATTGTAGCCGGGTTTACCCCGGAAAAGGTCGCCCGGCAGGCCTAAACCCGACTGCCCTGCCAGTGATACGCGCAGCTCAAGGCGCGCCACGAGATCCTTGCAGCATGGCACGCATGTCCTGCACCGACACGGCGCTCATGGCACTGACCTTGACCTTGGGCTGCACTTTAAGGGCATGACCGTAGATGATCTCAAATGTCAGGGTCAGTTGGCCATCGGGCTGGCGCGGCAGGTTCTCGCTCAACGCGCGCAGCAAGCGCTCCTTCCATCCGCGACCACGCAAAGCGGGAAAACGCGCAGGATGCAAATTGCGACCGAGTTCGCGCAATTCCAGCAACAGCCGCTCGGGCGATTCGAAGGTCAAGACGATCCGCTCCATGTCCATCACCGGTTCTGCAAAGCCGGTTTGCACCAGCATGTCGCCCCAGTCGTGCATGTCGGTCAACTGGTGGCCGGCCGGTGGCCAGCCCAGGGCTTGATAAACCTCGCGCAATTCCCGCGCGGTGTCAGGGCCCAGGCAAGAAAACATCAGAAAGCCGCCCACCTTGAGCGCTTGATGCCACTGCGCCAGCAAGGCCTGGGGGTCCGCCGCTTCGTGCAGCGCCATATTCGCCCAGAGCATGTCCACAGACGCTGGCGGTGGCGGCTGAAAGGCCACCGGTGGAGCGCGCCACCGGCCCGGATGCCACCAGGGTTTTGCCATTTTTTCAATAGCTCTTTGTTTCCGAAATTCCTGGGTTTCCATCACAAAACACGATGCGTCTGGGTAAGTCGCAGAGAGCTGGTGATGCGCCTGCAAGCCACCTCGCACCGCGCCCCAGTCGGCCCAAGCCTGCGGCTTGAGCTTGATCCATTGCAGCCGGTCCTGCATGCGCTGCGCGATTTCTTCATGCAGCCACGGCGAAGCCATCGGCGCCATGCGCTGCCAACGCGCAGCGGCCTGTGCGTCGATGGTGGGTGGGCGGTCGGTTGCCATTGATGAGGTACAACAAAGTGCGGGAGGGGAAGCGCCGAGTATATTGACCGGATGTCGCTGCGTCCTCCCCCACTGGCTTCTTTGCTGCAAAACCTGGCCAGCCAGTGCGCGGTATGCCACTCCTGGCCAGCTCGCCGTGTTTGTGCTCCATGCGTTGCGCGTTTTGGTCACAAGGTTGCGCGCTGTGGCACCTGCGCGCTGGCTCTGCCCAGTGACCTTTCCATGGGCCGAGGCAGCCCTTCATTGCAATGTGCGGCGTGTATCCGGCAGCCACCGCCGCTCGAAGCCTGTTTCGCAGCGGTTGCCTATGCTTATCCCTGGTCCATGCTCATGGCCGACTTCAAATTCGGACAGGACGCGGCCTGGGCATGGGAGCTGGCAGGCCTGCTGGGTAAGAACCTGCTCGTAACGCAGGCCCTGACCGGCCTGGATGAGAATGACTTCCTCATCCCCATGCCACTGTCAACTCAGCGCCTGCAGTCACGCGGTTTTAATCAGGCGTGGGAACTCACAAAGGCAATCGCGAGGCAAAGCGGCACCCCCGCCCGAGCCGATGCCCGAGTGCTGCTGCGCATCAAACACACTCCGCCCCAATCCCAACTCAAGCGCGAGGCGCGACTGGAAAACGTCAAAGGGGCATTTGTTGTTGACCCCTTGCGCGCACATGAAATTGCAGATCGCCGCGTGGTACTGGTTGATGACGTGATGACCAGTGGTGCCTCGCTTTTCACTGCTGCACAAGCCTTGCGTGACGCGGGCGCAGTGCACGTGACGGCTATCGTTTTCGCACGTACTGAAAACTAGGACCTGTTCGCTCAAGTGACAATCACAACATGTTCAACATCGTTTTGGTAGAGCCCGAAATCCCGCCCAACACTGGCAATGTGATCCGGCTAGCTGCCAACACGGGCTGCCGGCTGCACCTGGTGGAGCCTCTGGGCTTTTCCATGGACGACAAACACATGCGCCGCGCCCGGCTTGACTACCACGAGTACGCCGAACTCAAACGCCATGCGGGGTGGCAGGCATTTCTGGATGCTGAAAACCCCGATGCCTTGCGCCTGTTTGCCCTCACAACGCGCGGCACACGTCTGGTGCACGAGGCTGATTTTTTGCCTGGCGATTGGCTGGTATTTGGCTCAGAGACACGGGGACTGGCGCCGGAACTGCGCGAGACTTTTGCGCCAGGGCAGCGTTTGAAATTACCGATGCTCAGCGGTCAGCGCAGCTTGAACTTGTCTAATGCAGTCGCGGTGACGGTGTTTGAGGCCTGGCGGCAAAACGGCTTTGCGGCGCAAAGCTGATCATGCCGACTCAAGCATATCGCCTGACCAGTGATTCGGCCACGCACACCGGCTTGGTGACGCCCTCGCGCTCGACAATCACCTCCCAGGTCATCTGCACGCCCTCGTTGTCGATCGGTTCACAGGCCAGCAGCTTCATTCGCGCTCGCAGCCGGCTGCCGACCGGCACTGGCGCCGTAAATCGCACTTTGTTCAGACCGTAATTCACGCCCATGCGGCTTTGCACGATTTCAAACGCGGATTCGAAGAACTGCGGCAACAAGGACAGAGTGAGAAACCCGTGCGCAATAGGCCCGCCAAAGGGGCCGCTTTTCGCTTTCTCCGGGTCCACATGAATCCACTGGTGGTCACCGGTTGCCTGGGCAAACTGGTTAACCTGCGCCTGGGTGATGGTGAGCCAGTCGCTGACAGCGACTTCCTGACCCACGCAGGCAGCCAGTTCGGAAAGGGTCTGGAAGGTTTTCATCGCCCCACTGTAGCGGCGAGCGGGTCAAGGGCTTGTACAGCCAGCGACACCCGACCTATTGGTCCAGCCAGCGACAGATACCCGCCCACTGCTCCAGGTCTTTTTCAACCCGGCTCGGCGCGACGTCAAACAGCGTCAGTCCACGCGCAGCGAGGTGAATGTAGTTTTGCGTGTCGCGCACATAACCGAGCACAGGCAAGCCCAGGCTTTCGACAAAGCTGCGCAGCTTGTCGGCGGCGATGGTCCGGGAGTCAACCCGCATGCCCACAATGCCGACCTGCATCTTTCCAGCATGACGATGCTCGGCAAGCTGATCCAGAAAAGCGCGGGTGGCAAAAATGTCAAACACACTGGGCTGCAGCGGCACGATCAGTTTGTCGGCCATCTTGACGATGTCGTTAAAGCGCCAGCCGTGTAGCCCTCCAGGCGTGTCCAGCACAACGTGGGTCGTGCCCTTGGGAGGTTTGGCAATCAGGTCGGCATTGACATCCCAGGTTGCCATGGGCCGGGCGGCCGCTGGTCGCAGCCCGAGCCAGAGCCTGGAGGACTGCTGGCGGTCGGCATCGCCGAGCATGACCGCATGGCCCTGGCTGGCGTAATACCCTGCAACATTGGTGGCCAGCGTCGTCTTGCCGACGCCACCCTTCGGATTGGCAATTACAACCACAGGCATGCGAATCTCCTGAAATTTTTACGCGATGGTAACGGCACCCGGAACTTACTCAAAGCGTAACCGGCGGGGCGCAGCCACCGCAATCAGCGATATCTGAAGACAGCCCATGCTCCCCCAGTAACAACGGGCCTCAATTGCTATATTTTTAATAGTAATCCGAACAGACTTTCCACGTCGTCTATTGGTCACCTGCGACTATCCTGCACGTCCTGTCGCTCCTTTTGCATGGCGCGGCGCTCCATACAAATCGGGTGGCCGCTGAACGCGGGTTTAGCGCATTGCTCGGTCATACAACTTTGAAAACCGAGTAAGACCCGGTTTTCGCAGGCTTGCCTCGGACCGGACGCAGCGACTGGAGAGCCTTTTTGTTCAGTGGCAACCCTTGCCGAAGATTCTTCTGTCGCTGATGTGGCCGGCGACACCTTGGGCGCCGACAGTTTCTCGGCAGCGGCGGCAATGCGCTTGGCCACTGGCCTCGATGCGGCAGCCACAGGTGGCGCGGACGCTGGCCGGGCAGGTTTGGCCTCTCCCGCTACCGATGTGTTCAGCGCCGGGACCGCGTCCGGCACACCCGAAGCAGTCGCAGGGGCTGCCTCATTCGATACCGTCACAGGCGAGCCTGAGAGAAGCTTGAACGAGATACCAGCGACCACCAACAGGGCCACGACAGCGAGTGCCAGCGCTGGCATTTTGGAACGCCCAGCAGGCGGTGCATCCGAGCTCTCTGGGGCTACCGGTGCTGTCGGAGGTTCGGGTGGTGCGGATGGGGCTTGCAATGCATCGGACATTGCCGGAGCCGGCTCCGGCACTGCCGCGGTAGCTGGCAACACCTCTGACACCATTCGGGTCGCATCGGGATCATGCGCTGCCGCCACCGGGTCAGTCCGGGGGACGACCATCGTGGGCTCCATCCCATTTTGGACTTGCAGTCGGCTCCATGGTGAATCCGGCTCACTCGCAACCGGGAGCGTCCCAGTCATCGTTTTCGTGTTGGTGCCCGAGGACTCGGAAAAAGTATTGCCAGTGAGTTTTTTAACCCGGCGCCGGGCCAGGTCAGCATAGATTCCGGAGGGAAACTTGTCGAGAAACCCTTCCAGGTCTTCAAGGTCTTCGGTATCTTTGATGTCTTTCCAGTAGACCAGCTCAAGCTCCTGCGTGACGGTTGAACCGGTGTCAGTGCCCGACGTTCTCATCTTGATGGTGGAGCCGCCGGCGCGGGACTGCTGCAAGCCCGTGTCTGTGGCCATACCGCCCGGGCGGCCCGGCTGGCTGACTGGCGGGACGATGGTCGGGTCAGACACCTGGTTGCTGGCCTCCCGCAGGGCCTGCGCAAATTCCTGCGCAGTCGTGAAGCGCAGATCCCGTTTTTTTGCCAGCGCGCGCGACACCACGGCATCAATGGCCGGTGGCAGCAGGGCATTGATGGAACTGGGTGCGGCGGGCGTGTGACTGACTATCTGCTGGATGATGGAGAAATCAGTGTCGCCGTCAAAGGGCCGCTTGCCGGTCAGCAGTTGGTACAAAACAATGCCCGCGGCAAACAGGTCGGAGCGGGCATCTACCGGCAGGCCCTGAACCTGTTCGGGTGACATGTATTTGAGGGTGCCCACCATGGTGCCCTGGGTGCGGGTGGCCTCGCCAGAGTCCTGGATGCGGGCTACGCCAAAGTCGGTCAATTTGACCCGCCCATTGGCTTCGATCAGCAAATTTGCCGGTTTGACGTCGCGGTGCACGATGCTTTGCAGGTGCGCATACTCCAGCGCGGACAACAACTCGCGGACCATGCCCAGCGATTGTTCCAGGGAGTAAAGCTTGCCGCCGTCAAGATGGTGTTTTAAATCCTCACCCTGAATGAACTCCATGACCAGATAAGCCATGTCGTCATGCCGGTCGGAGTCATAAACACTGACGATGTTGGGGTGCTGCAGTCGGGCTGCCGAACGGGCCTCGGTTTTAAAGCGCGCTTCGTATTCAACCGCGGCTTCTTCCGAAAGGTTTTCTACCTTGATCGTCTTGATCGCCACGCGGCGATCAAGATTGGGATCAAGCGCCTCATACACCAACCCCATCGCACCCTTGCCGAGCACGCGAACGATGTCATACCGGCCAAGTTTTTTCAGACTCATGGGAGGAACGGAAGGTACCCGCAGGAAACGTTTGGAAACATTGCGAGTTTAGCCTGCTATTTCTGTTGCAACAGACGGAAATCCGGTCAATTACTGATCGAAAAACTGATCAGCGGACTACCCTCTTTGCGCTCGCAACCTGCCGAAATCTGTCCACTTCCCACCAGATAACATTCGGTTCGGCGCAGCACCACGGCTTCACTCTGGTTGCCAAAGTACACCCAACTACCGTAGCTGGAGGCATCGCTCAACACAAACTGCCCGCCGCGCCACTCCAGCGTGGCGTGCATTCTGGATACCCGCGGGTCGTTCAACGCAAGCGACGCGCCCGTGCCGCGCCCGATAGAGACCTTGGGGCTCGTCGCGTGAATTTTGACCACTTGCTCGCCCGCCACCAGTTCCAGCACCTGCCTGGAGGCGTCTGACACCATGGAACGCCCCATCATCGTGGCATCCTCATCGCGACCGGTTTGCCATTCCACCCGGTAGATATGGCTGGCTTCAGCCTTGCCGCGCAAATGCATGGGCCCCAGGCTGCGGAGCGATGCGCGCTGCAGTGGCGCCAACGCAGCCCAGACGTTTTGCGTGGTGAGTATCTGCGCCGCCCCGGCCAGGTCGGCCAGACGCGCGGCAGAGTTAACCGTGTCACCAAAAAAATCGCCGTCGATCTCGACCACTTCACCCGATTCGATGCCCATCTGCATCTGGACCGGCGGACCGCTGCCACCTGCGAGGATGGGCTGGTCGGTGAGGCGCTTCTGTATTCCGATGCAGGCTGCCAGCGCATCGCCTTCTTCGGGGAAAACGACAAAAAGCCCGTCGCCCAGCAATTTGACAATTCGGCCGTTGTGCTTCTCGAAGTCCTGGCTCATCGCGCCCACCAGCTGGGTGACAAAACGCGACGCGGTTTCGTCTCCCAGGCGCTCAAACATGCTGGTGCTCCCCACGAGATCGGCAAACACGACGGTGGTCATGCAGGCCAGCTCGCGCGTGATTGCAACAGATCAGGGAATGCGCTCATGCCAGGGATTTTCACAGATTCGCCGCGGGCATGTTGTGGAGTTTTACCCCTAATGCGAACCGGAGCCGCTTATTTCACGCCGTCCCACAGCAGCTTGATACCCGTGAGAAACATGCCGAAATAGAGCAGGCGGTAAAACAACACCGGATCGATGCGTCTGGCCAGCCGTACGCCGATCCACACACCAATAGGTGCGATGGGCAGCAGGACCAAGGATGTCGCCATGTTGCGCAAATCAAGCAAGCCTAACCAGGCGTAGGGGATCCACTTCGAAAGATTGATGACAAAGAAGAAAAATGCCAAGGTCGCAGTGAAATTGACGGGCGACAAGCGCAGCGGAATGACATATGCACTGATGGGCGGCCCGCCCGCATGGGCGATGAAACTGGTGAATCCCGACGTGACCGTCAGCACCGCACCCAGCCAGCGTGGCGGTGGCGGGCTGTCGGGCCGGGGCGGAAACAACAAACGCTGGGCCAAAAAAAGCAGTGTGCAGGCACCCACAATGCCAGCCACCGTACTGGCGGCAAGCACCTTGAACAGCAGCATGCCGACCAGGGTTCCCACGAGGCCAAACGGAACCAGAAACCTGACCAACCTCATGTCAAAGTTCTTGCGAAACGCCGCCATGCCCATCAGGTCCATCAGCAACAGCACAGGCATCAAAATGGCTGCCGCCTGCGGCACCGTCACGGCCAGCGCCATCATGGGCACAGCCAGCGAACCAAAGCCCGCACCAAATCCACTTTTGCTGATGCCCAACAAAAGCACCGCGGGGATGGCGATGGCGTAGAAGAAAGGGTCGGTGATGGGTGGGAAGGGCACGGGAAAGATACGGCGGTTAGCAGAACATCAATAGCGTCCCGGATTATCGTTCCGAGTCAGCGGCACACCCTGCAGCAGGGTCACAGGCACTGCCTCTGCATAAAGTTGAATTTCAGCCCCGTACAGAAGGGTGCTGGCAGCTATTTATTTCATAGCGGCTTCGCCAAGGCGCCGACCATATTTCCAGCCCATTTGCTCGGCCACAAAGCCGTCAAACGCCGCCAGCAAGCGAGTGAGGCTTTCGCTCCCGCCCTCGAGCTGGATCAGTGCTGCGCAGGTGGCCTCCAGCGTGGACAACTGACCCGGCCGGTGTGCGCGGCGAATCAGGTAGTTCGACGCGGCCATGTGCTGAAGCGACAGCCGCGGCAATTGCTGCAGCACGGGGTTGAGATAAAGCATCTTGCGGCTTTTGCGCCAAGTGCCATCGGGCACGATCAACCTCAGCCGCGCGGGGTCGCACAGCATTTCCGGCGCCAGCAGCGGCGCAGACGGCAGGCCGCTTGCAGCGGCTCCCAGCGTGTCTGGATACAGCAAGAGGTTGTGCCTGAAGTTTGCACCTCCCGGTGATTCATCCAGCAAGGCCTGTAGATCAAAGACCTCGCCGGTCAGAAGTTGGCTGCGCGCGAGGCTTAGATGCAGCAGTCGCGCACTGCCTTTGGCCTGGCGCACTTCCAGCGGATGCTGCAGAATCAGGACCTCCACCTCGGTGGCAACTGGCGTGATCCAACGGCAGATACATGCACTGCGCGGACGCAGGCAAAGGGTGCAGCTCTTGCGTGTGTTCACTGGCCGACAGCGGCCAGATAGGCCTGGCGCGTTTCGGCGTCCACGGATTGCACAAGCTGCTGGTAAGGCGTCTGGTGCCGGGCGAGCATGCGGGCGGATGCGACGGCCTTGGACCGGCAGTACCAATGACAGGTGTGCTGCATCAGGAAAAGCTCGGCCGACAAGGTGTAGGCCTTGTCACGGGGCGAACGCCCAGCGGCGTTTTTGACAACACGGTTGATGCCCTGCGCGTGCACGGCGAGTACCTGACGCATGTCAAACGTGTTGGCAGGAAAGAAGCGGTCTGCCTCAGGCAAAAAAACCGGCAGCCTGCTGACGCGCGCGTCGTCTTCATCCACTTTTGAAAAGTCGTCGGTAAAACGCTCGAACTGCTCGCACAGTTGCACCTCGTAAGAAGCCAGCATGTTCCATATCTGGCTTTGGCGATTCGGGTCCTTTTCTCCCAGCGCGCGCAGAGAGCCTTCGGTCAGACTTTCCATGAGTTTTTCGACCTGGTATTTACCGAGATGGCTGGCCAGCAAGGCAATGCGTCTGGCCTGGGCTTTCGATTTGAGCTGGTAGGCGCCAAAGGCGGCCAGCATCAACAGGAGGACAAAAATTTCCATCGCGGCAAGGACTGTGACAACAAGGTCCCAGTGTAGTAGGCGGCCGCGCAAAACATGCAAGCACAGCGCAGCGCGACGACGTGCAGGAAAAGCCAAAATCGGGCAACATGCCCGCATGACCGATTTAAGCTCCGACTCAACCCTTTACATCCCGCCCAAGATCTGGCAGCCCCCGCACTCCAACGGCGGGCGCTTCGCCAACATCAATCGGCCCGTGGCCGGCCCCACGCATGACAAGAAACTGCCGGTGGGAAAACACCCGCTGCAGTTGTATTCGCTGGGTACGCCCAATGGTGTCAAGGTTACGGTGATGCTGGAAGAACTGCTGGCGCTAGGGCATAGCGGTGCGGAATACGACGCCTGGCTGATCCGCATCAACGAGGGCGATCAATTCGGCAGCGGCTTTGTGGCGGCCAACCCCAACTCGAAGATTCCCGTGCTGGTGGACCACAGCGAACCCACACCGCTGCGGGTGTTTGAGTCTGGCGCCATCCTGCAGTACCTGGCCGAGAAATTTGGCGCCTTTTTGCCTACAGACCGCGCGCCGCGCGCCGAATGTCTGGCCTGGCTCAACTGGCTGATGGGCAGCGCGCCCTTTCTGGGCGGCGGCTTCGGTCACTTTTACGCCTACGCCCCCAGCAAGCTCGAATACCCGATCGACCGCTACGCGATGGAGGTCAAACGCCAGCTCGACGTTCTGGACCGCCGCCTGGCCGAAGTGCCGTATCTGGCGGCAGACGACTACACGATTGCCGACATGGCGGTCTGGCCCTGGTACGGCACCTTGGTCAAGGGCCAGCTCTACGAGGCGGGCGAGTTCCTGCAGGTACAGACCTACAAAAATGTGCTGCGCTGGACGGACGAGATCGCCAGGCGCCCCGCAGCCCGACGCGGGCGTATGGTCAACCGCGCCTGGGGCGAGCCGTCCAGCCAGTTGCACGAGCGGCATGACGCCAGCGACTTTGACACACGAACCCAGGACAAGCTGGCGCCATGATCACACTCTATGACTGCGCCACCGCGCCAAGCCCACGCCGTGCCCGCATCCTGCTGTCTGAAAAAGGCATCGCCCATGAGACCGTGCAGATCGACCTGCGCACCAACGAGCAGATGGGTGATGCCTACCGCCGCATCAACCCTCAGTGCACTGTGCCTGCGCTGCGTACCGACGAAGGTGCCCTGCTCACTGACAACGCCGCCATTGCGGCCTGGCTGGAGGCGCATGCACCCCAGCCGCCCATGCTGGGCCGCACCGCACTGGAAAAGGCCGAAGTGGCCAGCTGGCAGTGGCGCGTCGAGTTTGAAGGCCTGATAGCCATTGCAGAGTGCCTGCGCAACAGCTCGCCAGCCATGGCCAACCGCGCCCTGCCGGGCCCGGTGGACTACGCGCAAATCCCCGAGTTGGCTCAGCGCGGCCTGGTACGTGTGCAGCAGTTTTTTGCGATGCTCAATGAGCGGCTGGACGGGCGCGATTTTGTGGCCGCCGAGCAGTTCAGTGTTGCCGACATCACCGCCGTGGTGGCGGTGGACTTCGCCCGCGTCGTCAAGGTCAAAGCCGGTGAGGCACACCCGCATCTGGTGCGCTGGCGCGCGGCCATGGCGCAACGGCCTTCGATGACCCTTTAAGGACGCTCAGCGCCTGCTCACACGCGCTCAATCACCACAGCAATACCCTGCCCCACACCGATACACATGGTGCACAGGGCATAACGACCGCCTGTGCGGTGCAACTGGTTGACTGCGGTGGTCACAAGGCGCGCGCCAGAAGCCCCCAGCGGGTGGCCCAGCGCAATCGCGCCACCGTTGGGATTGACTCGCACATCGTCGTCCTGCAAACCGAGCAGGCGCAGCACTGCCAGGCCCTGCGCGGCAAAAGCCTCGTTGAGTTCAATAACATCCATTTGCGCGAGACTCAAGCCCGTGAGTGCCAGCACTTTCTCGGTCGCGGGTGCAGGGCCAATGCCCATGATGCGCGGTGGCACCCCGGCCGTCGCCATGCCAACGATGCGGGCGCGTGGGGTCAAACCGTTCTGTTTGGCAGCTTCTTCATTGGCAATCAGCAAGGCGCATGCACCGTCGTTAACGCCTGAGGCGTTGCCTGCGGTGACGCTGCCGTCGGGCCGCACCGCGCCCTTGAGTTTGGCCAAAGCTTCCAGCGAGGTTTCCCGCGGGTGCTCGTCCTTGCTGACCAGGACCGGATCGCCCTTTTTCTGCGCAATGCTGACGGGCGTGATCTCGGCATCAAAGAAACCGGACTTCTGCGCCGCCACTGCTTTGACTTGTGAGGCCAATGCCATCTTGTCCTGGTCTTCGCGACTGATGTTGTAGTCCGCCGCAACGTTTTCTGCGGTCTCGGGCATTGCGTCAACCCCGTACTTCTCTTTCATCAATTTGTTGACAAAACGCCAGCCAATGGTGGTGTCATACATCTGCGCCGCGCGGCTGAAAGCGCTTTCTGCCTTGCCCATCACAAACGGCGCGCGGCTCATGCTCTCAACGCCGCCGGCAATCATCATGCGGGCCTCACCAGCCTTGATGGCGCGAGCTGCCGTTCCCACCGCATCCATGCCGGAGCCGCACAGCCGGTTGATCGTGGCGCCGGGCAGTTCGATGGGCAAACCGGCCAGCAGGGTCGCCATATGCGCCACATTGCGGTTGTCTTCTCCGGCCTGATTGACGCAGCCGTAAATCACATCGGTCACCGCGAGCCAATCCACATTCGGGTTACGCGCCATCAAGGCCTTGAGTGGCACGGCGCCCAGGTCGTCGGTGCGCACGCTGCTCAGCGCGCCGCCATAACGGCCGAAGGGGGTACGGATGGCGTCGCAGATAAAAGCTTCAGTGGTCATGGGTTCCTTGCGTGGGTCAGGCGGTTGCGATGGGCAGACCGATAAGTTGTTCAAGTTCAGCGTGATCCAGCCCATCGACCAGATCGATGAGCTTCAAGCCGGCTGGTGAGCATTCAAGGGTTGCAAGCTCGGAGTAAATACGTTTGACGCAGCCAATGCCCGTCAACGGGTACGTGCAGGATTTGACTACTTTGCTCTCGCCGTTTTTTGTCAGCAAATCCATCATGACCCAGGTTTGTTTGGCGCCGATGGCGAGGTCCATGGCGCCGCCTACGGCCGGAATGGCACCAGGCTCCCCAGTGCTCCAGTTCGCAAGGTCTCCCGTGCTGGAGACTTGAAAAGCGCCCAGCACACAGATGTCTAGGTGGCCGCCACGCATCATTGCAAAGCTGTCGGCATGGTGAAAAAACGCGCCTCCCTTCAGCAGTGTCACGGGCTGCTTGCCAGCGTTGATCAAATCAAAGTCTTCGTCTGCGGGCAACGGAGCAGGGCCCATGCCGAGAATGCCGTTCTCGCTCTGCAAAATAACTTCAATCCCTTGTGGCAAATGGTTGGCCACCAGAGTCGGCATACCAATACCGAGGTTCACGTAGGCACCCTCGTGGATGTCACTTGCGACACGGGCGGCAAGCTCGTCTTTGCTTCGTTTTTGATAAGTCATGTTTTTAACCCACCGGCCTGCGTCGCCACACGGTCGATTTTCAAAATCTGGTGAACAAATATCCCCGGCGTCACGATGTGTTCGGGATCCAATTCGCCAAGCTCGTCGATTTCATGCACGGTCGCTACCGTGCGCTTGGCCGCCGTCGCCATGACCGGGCCAAAGTTGCGGGCAGCCTTGCGGTAGGTCAGATTGCCCCAGCGGTCTCCTCGCTCAGCCTTGATCAGCGCCACGTCGCCGTGAATGGGCATCTCCAGCACATAGTGCTTGCCGTTGATCTTGCGGGTTTCCTTGGACGACCCATCTGCATTGTTGGCCAGCTCCGTGCCGTACGCCGTGGGGGAAAAGAAAGCGCCTATTCCGGCCCCAGCTGCACGAATGCGCTCAGCCAGATTGCCTTGCGGAACCAGCTCCAACTCCAGTTTGCCGGCGCGATACAAGCCGTCAAAAACCTGGCTGTCAACCTGACGCGGAAAACTGCAGATGATCTTTCGAACCCGACCCATTTTCAGCAAGGCAGCCAGACCCGACTCACCATTGCCGGCGTTGTTGTTGACGACCGTCAGGTCTTTGGCGCCCTGCTCTATCAGCCCGTCTATCAGTTCAACCGGAATGCCCGCGGTGCCAAACCCGCCAATAAGAACGGTCGCGCCATCCGCCACAGCGCCCAAAGCGTCGGCAACTGACCGGGCTATCTTGTTGATCATCAGGCGGTCTCCACATCAGCCAAGGGACAAAACGTCCAAATTCCACGCATCCATTATTTGTTCGTATATAGAACAAATGTTCGTATAATGAATTTTAGGAGATTTCCACCGATATGGCAATTGCGGCAACTTCAATGACTCCGAATGGACTGCCCGGCCCCAAGCCGGGCGACAGCTACGTGCAGTCATTCGCACGCGGACTGGAGGTTATCCGCTCATTCAGCGCACTGACACCACAACAAACACTCAGCGAAGTCGCACTGCGCAGCGGCCTGAGTCGCGCTGGCGCGCGACGTATCCTGCTGACACTTCAAACACTGGGATATGTCATCACGGATGGCAAACACTTCTCGCTCACCCCGCGAATCCTGGACCTCGGCTTTGCCTACCTGTCGTCCATGCCCATTTGGGATCTGGCCGAACCGGTGATGGAAGGACTTGCCAGGGAAGTGAAGGAGTCCTGTTCAGCGGCCGTGCTGGACGGTACAGACATCGTGTATGTCATGCGTGTGTCCACCCACAAAATCATGAGCATTGCGCTGGGGGTCGGCTCCCGGCTTCCCGCCTATTGCACGTCCATGGGCCGCGTCTTGCTGGCCGGTTTACCCGAAAACGAAGCCTTGGCCTGTCTGAAAGCATCCGGGCCCGCACCCTTGACGCGCCACACGGTGACCGACCTGGACGCGCTGCGCTTGAAAATTGACCAGACACGCAAGCAGGGTTGGAGCCTGGTCAATCAGGAACTGGAAGAAGGACTGATATCCATGGCTGCGCCGATTCGCGACCGATCGGGTCGCACGGTGGCGGCCCTGAACATCAGCGGACAAGCCAATCGCAGCAGCGCCAGGGTGATGCAAGACACCATGCTGCCGCCACTGCTGCTGGCAGCGCAAACGATTTCGCGTTTGCTAAGCGTTCAGCGAACGTGAATTCCGACCATGCGCTGCATGCAGCGCGAGCGCTCAGGATTTACGCCCGCCCATCACGAGCACGACGGCGCCGAGCACGACGGCGCCAATGCTGAGCCATTGGGGAAAGTTGACAGTTTTCTCTTCCTTAACGGTCAGCTGAATCGGGCCAATTTTTGCAGCCGTGGTGTCTTTGGTGAAGCTGAAACCGCCGGTAAAAAAGCCGGCCAGACCCAACACGATTAAAACGATGCCTGTGATTCTCATTGCGTTCATAAAATTCTCCTCGCCGGATGATGGGTTTGCCGGAGCGCGCTTGCCGGTATCCCGCTGCCGTATCTGTAATTTACGCCAAGTACCCCGAAATGCCCGTAGGACATTCCCGACGAATTGAACCGATGAACAGAAACCGCGTGCTACGCTCACCCCATGTTCACTCCTTCGCAGGCCGATGTTCGCCGTTTTTTCTGCGCTGTTTACGCCAAGGCGAAAGCTGGTCAACCACTTGAAGCTATAGAAACAATAGCAAGCCAATGGCTGGAAGAGCACCCCGAGTACCACGCCGATTTTGCCGATGCGGACGCTGCGCTGCAGAAAATGTACGACGTGGAGGCTGGAAAGACCAATCCCTTCCTGCACCTGTCCATGCACCTGTCGATCAGCGAGCAGTGCTCCATCGACCAGCCGCGCGGCATCCGGCAGGCGGTGGAATTGCTCACGGCAAAACGCAATTCACTGCATGACGCTCACCACGAAGCCATGGATTGCCTTGGCCAAATGGTCTGGGAAAGCCAGCGCGCAGGGCGCCCGCCGGACGGCGCTGCTTACATCGACTGCGTGCAACGCCAAGCCACCAAAGATTGACCACCAAATGACAAAACCCCGCAGAGCGGGGCTTTGTTTTGTTGTCGTCGAGGTGGTTTAGCGGAATTTCTTCTGCGGAACAACCTTCAGATCGCCCTCGACCGACGCCAAGTAGTTGGCCAGTTGTTTCAACTCTGCATTGGTGTATTGCTTGGCCATGCCCGCCATGATGGCGTTGCCACGACCCACCTTGGGGTTGTTTTCAACCTTGTAGGCCTTGAGTGCCACGAACAGATAGTCCGCATGCTGGCCCCCCAGCTTGGGATAGCTGGGGTCAATGGGCTTGCTGAAATCAGCGCCGTGGCAGGACGCGCAGTTGGCCTTGGCCAAAAGAGCCGCTACGGCAGGACTTGGTGTTTTCGCGGTTCGGGCGGCCGGGGCCGCACCGTCGGTGACCCCATGGACACTGTAGTAGGCAGACAAATCGGCAATGTCCTGGTCACTCAGGGACTCTGAAATACCGCGCATGGTGGGGTGCTTGCGCTCACCCTTTTTGTAGGCGTTAAGAGCAGAGGTCAGGTACTTGGCGCTTTGCCCAGAGATCATCGGGACTTTGTACACCTCGGGAAAGCTGGCCTGATAACCCTTGATACCGTGGCAGCCGATACACATGGCGTTTTTTGTTTCGCCGGCTTTGACATCACCCTTGATGTCCTGGGAATGGGCCGTTACCGTCACAAACGAGACAGCAAGGGCGAATAGCGTGGTGAACAGCTTGGTCATTTTGCGCGCACAATCAGGTGAGAATTTGCTATAAAAACAGTCTCTGATTATATCTGGGCCTGCCGCGGTCAAGTCCGACTCCCTTTCGATCACCGCTAATTCAACCCCGACTCCAGTCCCTATCCGCTGCAAACCATGAAATTCCAAGGCTCCAAAAACTACGTCGCCACGCAAGACCTGATGCTTGCCGTCAATGCCTCCGCCACCCTCAAAAAGCCCCTGCTGGTCAAGGGCGAACCCGGAACCGGTAAAACCATGCTGGCCGAAGAAGTGGCCCAGGCCTTGAACCTGCCACTGCTGCAGTGGCACATCAAGTCCACCACCAAGGCGCAGCAAGGCCTGTACGAATACGACGCGGTCTCCCGCCTGCGCGATTCCCAACTCGGCGACGCGAAAGTCAAAGACATCCATAACTACATCGTCAAGGGCGTGCTCTGGCAGGCTTTCACGGCGGACGAACCGGTAGCACTGCTGATCGACGAGATCGACAAGGCGGACATCGAGTTTCCCAACGACTTGCTGCGCGAAATCGACCGCATGGAGTTTTATGTCTACGAAACCCGCGAGTTGATCAAGGCCAAGCACCGACCGCTGGTGTTCATCACCTCCAACAACGAAAAAGAACTGCCCGACGCCTTTTTGCGTCGCTGCTTCTTCCACTACATCAAGTTCCCTGATGCCGACACGATGAAACAAATCGTCGATGTGCACTTCCCCGGACTCAAGAAAGAGTTGCTGGCGGCGGCGATGAAAACCTTTTACGACGTGCGCAACCTGCCCGGCCTGAAGAAAAAGCCTTCCACATCCGAACTGTTGGACTGGCTCAAGCTACTGGTGGCCGAAGACATTCCACTCGAAGCGCTGCAGAGCAAGGAAGACAAAGTTGCCGTGCCGCCGCTGGTGGGCGCGCTGCTCAAGAACGAGCAGGACGTGACGCTTTTTGAAAAGCTGGTGTTCATGCAGCGCCACAACCGCTGATGCCCTGAACTGAAGGGAGTCGCGAGATATGAGTTTTGTCCAACCCGTCACCCTGTCCGGCCGCGGCGTCGAGTTGGTCCCGTTGGGTCTGGAACATGAAGCTGGCCTGCGCGCCGCCGCCGCCGATGGCGAGCTTTGGAATCTGCGCATCACATCTGTCCCAGAGCCCGATCAGACGAAAACCTATATTGAAGACGCACTCATGGCCCGCGATGCCGGTAATCGGTTTGCCTTCGCCGTGCGCGACCAGGCCACAGGCGTCGTGCTGGGCAGCAGCAGTTACCACGACATTTTGCCGGCGGTCAAACGCGTGGAAATCGGCTACACCTGGTACGCCGCACGTTGCCAGCGCACCCACGTCAACACCACCTGCAAGCTCTTGATGCTGACCCATGCGTTCGAGACGCTGGGCTGCAACGTGGTGGGTTGGCGCACCGACAATTTCAACCACGCTTCGCAGCGCGCCATCGAACGGCTGGGTGCACGCAAGGACGGCGTGATCCGCGGCCACGCCATGCGTCGCGACGGCACGATTCGCGACACCGTCATGTACAGCCTGCGCTCCGGTGAGTGGCCGGAGGTCAAGGCCCAACTGCTGTACATGCTCGACAAGCCAAGACCATCTTGAACAGAGCCCTGACATGCTGATCGACTTCTTCTACACCCTGCGCTCGGCCAAGTTGCCCGTCTCGGTCAAGGAATACCTGATGCTGCTCGAAGCGCTGCAGGCCGGCGTGGTCGGGCCCAACAGTGGCACACCCGATGGCGAGTTTGGTGAGGGCGCTTACAAGATCGACGACTTCTATTACCTGAGCCGCACCGTGCTGGTAAAAGACGAAAAGCACTACGACAAGTTTGACCGCGCCTTTGCGGCCTACTTCAAGGGTGTGGAGATGATTGCCGACTTCACCAAGGACATTCCCCTCGATTGGCTGCGCAAAAACCTGGAGCTTGAGCTCAGCCCCGAAGACAAGGCGAAGATCGAGAAGATGGGATGGGACGAACTCATGGAAACGCTGAAAAAGCGTTTTGAAGAGCAGAAAGAACGCCACGAAGG
>JBKJIV010000145.1:0-3143 GCA_046598365.1 Polaromonas sp.
TCGACCAGATTCGCCACCCAGAAGGGCAGGTAGCGTTGCAAAAAAGGCTTGTCGTTTTTGATGCTGCGCTCGGCTTCGGCAGAGATGGGCAACTCGTTGTTGGCAAGGTTGGGGTACTCCCGGGCGCGCTTGAACCAGCCTGCGCTACCGTGAATCTGGTTACCGGCCTGCACAAACAACTGCAGCAGAGCCGGGTGCGTGGTCTTGCGGTTGATGAGTGCGGTGGTGGGCGCTACCAGCCGCACGTCTTGCGCCGGAATATTGGCCGCCAGGTCTACCACGCCGCGCGGCAGCAGCGCCGGGCTCAGGAAGGCAAAGCGGCGCGAGTAGGCCTCGCTTTGCGGAAAGTCCATCAGCTTCACCCCGGGTGTTTGCAGCAGCATCTGCACCATCAGTGACTCGGGGGCAGAGGCAAACACGATGGCGTCGATCTTGCCTTCCAGAAATGCGACAGTGGCCGGTGTTTGTTCAAGCTCGGATGTTTTAACGGTGGCAACGTCAACCTTGTTACTCTCCAGCAGCTGGTTCATCAGGCTGGGGATGCCGCTTCCTGCAGTGCCCACATTGATACGCCAGCCTTGAAGCTGCGTCAACGAGTTCAGCCCGCCCACCGGCGCTGCCTTGCGCGCTGCTTCTTCGCGGTAAAAAAGCCACACCGGCTCAACAAACAGACTGCCCAGCGACTCCAGTTTCTCTTCGTCTTCTGGCGTGACACCGCCGGTGCCGCCTTGCACAAAGCCCAAATCGGCCTTGTCCTCGCGCAGCAGTTGCAGGTTGTGCGCAGAGCCTTGAGAGGGAAGCAGCACGACTTCTATGTGGTCATCCGCCAGGATTTTCGCGTAACGTTTGCCAAATTCTTCATACGCGCTTTGCGCCGGGCCGGTGGCCAGGATCACGCGTTTGGGTGGGTTCGGGTCCAGCCACCAATAGGCGAGCAACAGCAGGCCGATAGCCAGCACCAGAAACGGTCCCACCGAGACCGCCAGATCGCGCAGGGAACACAGGGTGTAGCGTATGGTTTTGGACATCCGGCAACGATAGCATGCGCGGCGTGTGAGAGCTTCTTTGATACTGGCACATGAAAATCAGCCCGATCGCCTCCGAAAAATGGGCGTAAGCAGCTCCTGAATCAATAGCGGATGTCCGGGGAATCAGCTCAGGGTTGACCCGCCGGCGCTACGCGCTTGCGCCGCATCAGCAGGTAGGCCGCCGGAATCACAAACATGGACAGCAGCGGGGCGGTGATCATGCCGCCGACCATGGGTGCGGCAATGCGTTGCATCACTTCGGAACCTGTGCCTGTGCCCCACATAATGGGAAACAGGCCCGCCAGAATCACGGCCACAGTCATTGCCTTGGGCCGCACCCTCAGAACCGCGCCTTCGCGAATCGCTTCCATCAGGTCTTGTGTCGCGGTCTTGCCCAGTTCAATGCGCTTGTCCCACGCCTGCTTGAGGTAGAGCAGCATGATCACGCCGAACTCGGCCGACACGCCCGCCAGTGCGATGAAGCCCACCGCGCCGGCCACTGACAGGTTGTAGCTCAGCAGGTACAACAACCAGATGCCGCCTATCAGCGCAAAGGGCAGGGTCGCCATGATCAAAATGGCGTCGTCAAAGCGCTTGAAGGTCAGGTACAGCAGCACAAAAATTATCAGCAAGGTAAACGGCACAACGACCTTGAGCTTGGCGGTTGCCCGCTCCAGAAACTCAAACTGCCCCGACCAGGAGATCGAATAGCCCGGCGGAAGTTTGACCTGTGCCGCCACTGCCGCCTGCATGTCTTTCACGGCTGAACGCAGATCGCGGCCCCGAATATCCACATAGACCCAGCCCGACAGGCGTGCGTTTTCGCTGCGCAACATCGGCGGCCCATCGGTGATGCGAATGTCAGCCACGTCGGACAGCACCAGTCGCGCTCCGCGCTCATTCACAATCGGCAGGCTGCGCAGTTTTTCGATCGAGTCGCGGACCTCCCGCGGGTAACGCACATTGATCGGGAAGCGCTGCAGTCCGACCACCACCTCACCGCTGGCGCCGCCCAGGTTCTCGCCGCCAACCGCGGTGGAAATGACTGACTGCACGTCAGCGATGTTCATGCCAAAACGCGCTGCGTCGTCGCGACGGATATTCACATCCACGTAGCGCCCGCCCGTCAGCCGCTCGGCCAGCGCACTGCTGACGCCAGGCACATCCTTGAGTACCCGTTCGATCTCGCTGGTGGCGCGATCAATGGTGACCAGGTCTGCCCCGGCCACTTTCACGCCCACCGGGCTTTTAATGCCGGTGGCCAGCATGTCGATGCGGTTGCGGATGGGCGGCACCCAGATGTTCGCCAGCCCTGGTACCTTGACAATGCGGTCCAGTTCCTCGATCAGTTTGTCCTGCGTCATGCCTGCTCGCCACTGGTCTTTGGGTTTGAACTGGATCGTTGTTTCGAACATTTCCATTGGCGCGGGGTCGGTTGCGGTTTCGGCGCGGCCGGCCTTGCCGTAGACGCTCAGCACCTCCGGCACCGTCTTAATCAATCGGTCGGTTTGCTGCAGCAGTTCAGCGGCCTTGCCGGCCGATAGGCCGGGCAGGGCAGACGGCATGTAGAGCAAGTCACCTTCGTCCAGGCGCGGCATGAACTCGCCGCCTATGTGCTGCAAGGGCCACAGGCTGACAACCAGCAGCAGCGCGGCGATACCGATCGTGACTTTGGGCCAATGCAGCACGCGGTTCAGCAGCGGTTCGTACACGCGGATCAGCAGGCGATTCAGCGGATTGGATTTTTCATCCGGAATGCGGCCACGAATCAGGTAGCCCATGAGAACCGGAATCAAGGTGACGGAAAGTCCGGCGGCCGCCGCCATGGCGTAGGTCTTGGTAAACGCCAGAGGCGAGAACAAACGCCCCTCCTGCGCCTCCAGCGTAAACACCGGGATGAACGACAGCGTGATGATCAGCAGCGAGAAAAACAACGCGGGGCCCACTTCCGCGGCGGAGTCGCCAATGACTTTCCAGCGGGCATCGCCCGCGAGCAACCCGTCGGGGTGGTCATGCTTCCATTGCTCCAGATGTTTGTGCGCGTTTTCTATCATCACCACTGCTGCATCCACCATCGCTCCAATGGCAATGGCAATACCCCCCAGCGACATGATG
>JBKJIV010000008.1:0-14569 GCA_046598365.1 Polaromonas sp.
GGCCAGTTTGACAAGGCCGAGAAAATCATCACCGACAACCGCGTGCTGTTTCACCGCATGGCCAACACCCTGAACTACATGGACATCAAGACCGTGGTGGTCAGCTGCGGCACCTGCTACGACCAACTGCAGGGTTACGAGTTTGACAAGATATTCCCTGGGTGCCGCATCATTGACATCCATGAGTACCTTCTGGAGAAAAACATCACCCTGGGCGCTGCTGCGGGCGGTGGCTACCTGTACCACGACCCCTGCCACAGCCCGATGAAGCTTCAGGCGCCCATGAAAACCGTGAAGGCACTGGTGGGCGAGCAGGTGCTCGAAAGCAAACGTTGCTGTGGCGAAAGTGGTGGTCTGGCCACATCACGTCCCGACGTGTCCACTCAGATCCGCTTCCGCAAGGAAGAAGAAATCCGCAAAGGCGAGGCGAGCTTGCGTGAGACGGGCGCAGTGGATGCGAAGCAGAACGTCAAGATCCTGACGTCTTGCCCCAGTTGCTTGATGGGTTTGAGCCGTTATGAAGACGACCTCAAGACCGGTTTGCTCGAGGCCGACTACATCGTGGTCGAAATGGCCAACCAGATCCTGGGCAAAGAGTGGCTGCCAGCGTATGTCGATGCGGCGAACAACGGCGGCATTGAGCGGGTTTTAGTCTGATTCGCTGAAGGAGAAATTCACCATGGCAGGCCTGCAAGCCGGAACCCCCACCCCCACGGCGCTGACGGTGCATGCCCAGTCACGCGTCCTCGAAATCGCCTTTTCAGACGGAGCTGAGTTCAAAATCCCGTTCGAACTCATGCGGGTTTATTCGCCATCGGCCGAAGTTCAGGGGCACGGTCCGGGCCAGGAAGTGCTGCAGACCGGCAAGCGCGAGGTCACGCTGCTTGAGCTGGAGCCCATTGGCAACTACGCCGTCAAGCCGGTGTTCTCCGACGGCCATGAAAGCGGCATCTTTTCCTGGGACTACCTGTATTTTCTGGGTTCCGAGCAACCCCGTTTGTGGACTGACTACCTGCAGCGGCTGGAGGCTGCCGGTGCGCAGCGTGACCAGCCCATGCCCTCCGCGGGCGGCCACGCCTGCGGCTCGCATTGAGGGTCGTCGACGGAATCAGTGGCGGTTGTTGTTTTTCGACATAAACCGAGGCCAATGTCCCATGCGCGGACAGGGTTGTCACTTGAATTGAACGCTTTCACCCCTAGCATTAGAAGATGACAAGCACCCATTTCGGATTTGAGTCGGTTGACGAGCAGGAAAAGGCGCGCCGGGTCCGTGGTGTGTTTGATTCCGTGGCACCCAAATATGACGTGATGAACGATCTCATGTCCATGGGATTGCACCGTGTCTGGAAGGCCTACACAGTCATGGTGGCCAACGTCAAGCCGGGCCATGCGGTATTGGACATCGCGGGCGGCACCGGTGATCTGGCCCTGGCTTTTGCACCCAAAGTGGGGGAAACCGGCTGCGTCGTGCATACCGACATCAACGAAGCCATGTTGCGCGAAGGCCGCAACCGCCTGCTGGACGCCGGCAAGGTCTTGCCGACGACGGTTTGTGATGCCGAGCATCTGCCTTTTGCCGACGCAAGTTTTGATCTGGTGACTGTGGCTTTCGGCCTGCGCAACATGACGCACAAAGACCTGGCCCTGAAGGAAATGAACCGCGTGCTCAAGGCCGGTGGCAAGCTGCTGGTGCTGGAGTTTTCCAAAATTGCCAAACCGCTTGAGAAGGCCTACGACTGGTATTCGTTCAAGGTCTTGCCGAAATTGGGCAAGCTGGTTGCCAATGACGACTCCAGTTATCAGTATCTGGCGGAGTCCATCCGAATGCATCCCGGCCAGGAAGAGCTAAAAGCCCTTATGCACAAAGGTGGTTTCGGCCATGTGGACTATCACAACCTCACGGGCGGGGTGGTGGCATTGCATGTTGGAATCAAGTGTTGATTTGTTGAATATCGGAATGAATTGAAGGAGACGTTATGAAACTTTGGTCTGCAATTTTGGCGGCAGTATTCACTGCCACCATGCTTCTGTCGGGTACGCCTGCCGATGCCAAGCGCATGGGCGGTGGCGGCTCGGTTGGCAAGCAATCATCCAATGTGACGCAGCGCCAGGCAGCTCCTCCCGCCCAGCAGTCACCAGCGGCCGCGCCCGCGGCAGCAGCCAAAAAGCCTTGGGGCGCCATGCTCGGTGGCCTGGCTGCGGGTCTGGGTCTGGCCTGGCTTGCATCGTCTCTCGGCCTGGGCGGCGCTTTTGGCCAGATCATCATGTTCGCCTTGTTGGCGCTGGTGGTGATGGTGGTTATCGGTTTCGTCATGCGAAGGCTCAAAGGAGGCAACGTCCAGAGCCACACGCCATTTGCCATGCAAGGCGCGGGCAATGCCTCCACGCCGCGCAACTACAGCCCTGAAAACGTGGGCAACGACGCATCTGCCCGGCCTTGGGAGCGCAACAGCATGGCTTTTGACGCCACGAAGGCTGGCACTGCCGGCACCGGTTCCATGATCGGCTCCGCACTGGGCGGATCGCAGGCCTGGGGTGTGCCAGAGGGTTTTGACGCTGAGGGTTTTCTCAAGGCCTGCAAGACCAATTTCGTCACGCTGCAGGATGCCTGGGATCGTTCCGATGTCGGCAGCCTGCGAGCCATGATGACCGACGACATGCTGGAGCAGATCAAGACCCAGTTGGCAGACCGCGAATCGCACACGGGCGGTGTGGCCAACAAGACCGACGTGGTCATGCTTGATGCCAAGCTGCTTGGCATTGAAGAAATGCCCGACGTTTACATGGCGAGTGTGGAGTTCTCCGGCATGATCCGCGAGGATGCCTCAGCGGGTGCCAGCCCTTTCCGCGAAGTCTGGAACATGACCAAACCCCGTTCCGGCGGCGGCTGGCTGGTCGCCGGCGTTCAGGCTCTTCAATAAGCGCGGGCGGTTGCGCAGCGCCCTTCTTGGGGGCCACATTTATGCTGCAAAATCGGGGACGTATGAATAACACGTCCCCTTTTTCTTTTCTGCAATCTTTGGCCACCCGTTTTCAACCACCCGACTGGGTCGTCGATGAAGGCCAGCAGAAAATCGTGCTGTTTTTGAACCATGTGTTGATGCAGGAGAAAGAAGCGCAAAACCGCCTTCTGCGCAAGAAGGGCAGTGTGGTTCACCTTCGCTGGGGACTGTTCGCGCTGGACCTTGTAATCACACCGGCGGGATTGGTAGACCGGGCCATCCCTGGCGCGAAACTTGACCTGTTGCTTGCCGTGGCTGGCGACTCTCCGGCGGTTGTGCTTCAGGCTGTGCTGGGGGGCAAGGCGCCGCCTGTGAAAATTGAGGGGGATGTGCAACTCGCCGCCGAACTGGGCTGGCTGGCCGACAACGTTCGCTGGGATGTGGAAGAAGACCTGTCGCGCCTGATCGGCGACGTCCCTGCCCACACGCTTGCGAACGCTGCGCGTCAGGCGCTGGCTGGTTTGAGGCAATTTCTCGCCCAAGCCCCCAAGGGCGCGTGGGCGAGCACCGCCGCAGTGGTCACCAAGCCTCCGGAAGCTGGCGCATGACGCGGCTTTTCAGGGGCGCTTTCATCGTCTGGACGGTATTGCGCTTTGGTCTCGACGAGCTGGTTTTGTCGAGTTTTCAAAGACCCTGGATCAGAATGTTGACCCGCGTGGTGTCGGTGGGGCGGGATCTGAAAGCCCCGCGTGGCGAGCGTCTGCGTGAGGCCCTCGAAAGCCTGGGCCCGATTTTTGTCAAATTTGGACAGGTAATGTCCACCCGCCGCGACTTGCTGCCACTGGACATCGCGAACGAGTTGGCAAAGTTGCAGGACAGGGTTCCGCCGTTTGACTCGGATGTGTCGATTGCCATTGTTGAAAAAGCCTTTGGCCGGCCGATCAGTCAGATTTTCGCGACCTTTGAGCGCGAGCCGGTGGCCAGTGCCTCCATCGCACAGGTTCACTTCGCAACTTTGCCTGATGGACGCGAAGTCGCTGTCAAGGTGCTACGGCCCAACATGTTGCCCGCCATTGAAAAAGACCTGGCCTTGATGCGCATGATGGCAGGCTGGGTTGAAGGCCTGTCAGCGGACGGCAAACGCCTGAAACCACGGGAGGTAGTGGGAGAATTTGATAAATACCTGCATGACGAGCTGGACTTGTTGCGCGAGGCAGCCAATGCGGCTCAACTGCGCCGCAACATGCAGAACCTGCACCTGGTGCTGATTCCAGAAATGGTGTGGGACTACTGCATGCCGGACGTGATGGTGATGCAGCGCATGCATGGCGTACCCATCAGCCAGATTCAGCGCCTGCGCGATGCGGGGGTGGATATCAAGAAGCTGGCGCGCGACGGCGTCACCATCTTTTTCACGCAGGTTTTTCGGGATGGGTTTTTCCATGCCGACATGCATCCCGGCAATATCCAGGTCAGCCTGGACCCGGCTACCTTTGGGCGCTACATCTCGTTGGACTTTGGCATTGTGGGGACGCTCACCGAAGTCGATAAAGAGTACCTGGCGCAGAATTTCAGCGCGTTCTTCCGGCGGGACTACAAAAGGGTCGCCGAGCTGCACATCGAGTCTGGGTGGGTCCCCGGAAACACACGGGTGGACGAGCTGGAGGCCGCGATACGCGCCTGTTGCGAACCCTACTTTGACCGACCGCTCAAGGAAATTTCACTCGGCATGGTGTTGATGCGTCTTTTTCAGACTTCGCGCCGCTTCCACGTAGAAATCCAGCCCCAACTGGTGCTTCTGCAAAAAACCCTGCTCAATATTGAAGGGTTGGGCCGTGAGCTTGACCCTGACCTGGATTTGTGGAGCACGGCCAAGCCTTTTCTGGAGACCTGGATGCTTGAGCAGGTCGGGCCCGAGAAATTGCTGGAGCAGCTCAAAGCCGAAGCGCCGACTTACGCGAAGCTGCTCCCGGGTTTGCCGCGGCTTTTGCAGCAGTATCTGAAAAACCAGAATGGTGGCAATCACCGGGACTTGCAGGAGTTGCTGCTGGAGCAACGTCGCACCAACAAGCTGCTGCAAAGCCTGATCTACGGCGGTCTGGGTTTTGCACTGGGCCTGTTTGCGATGCAGGTTTTGTTGCGAATCCGGCTCTTCTGAGGCTAGGAGCCTGTCGGGCTTGGGGCGTCGAAAGCGAAAATTGGCCCCAGCGAGGACAGTTTTTGCCGACTTTACAGGCCCATAGCCCAGCTATGGGACAAAAAGACGGTGAAAAATGGACCGCTGCGGTCAATTTGCAGCCGGCGAATCCGAAGCCCGACAGGCTCCTAGCGCCTATAATTGAGGGTTTTGCATCCTGAAGGCCAATTCAGGACCAAATACCTCTGACAAAACCTCTAGCACCATGCCAATCTACGCTTACAAATGCGAGTCCTGCGGGCATAGCAAGGACGTTTTGCAAAAAATGTCTGATGCGCCGCTGACCGACTGCCCGCAGTGCGGCGCAGCTGCCTTCAAAAAACAACTGACTGCTGCTGGTTTTCAGCTTAAGGGCTCGGGCTGGTACGTGACTGATTTCCGCGGCGGCGCGGGCGCCGCCGCTGCTGCACCTGCGGGTGGGGCGGAAGCCACTGCCTCCACAAAAGCGGACAGCAAGCCATCCGAGACGGTCACGCCCGCTGCATCCGCCCCGGCTGTAGCAGCCACGCCCGCTGCCAGCCCGTCTACTTCTTCTACGCCCAAGGCAGGTTGATGGCTGCCATACGTCGATGGCTGCTGGCCGGCTTGCTGGTGTTGGTGCCGCTGACTGTGACGGTCTGGCTGCTTAACTGGTTCATCGGAACGCTGGATCAGACGCTGGAAATTCTTCCGGGAAACTGGCACCCGGACAAACTGTTGGGTTTTCACATTCCCGGTTTTGGTGTTTTGCTGGCGCTGGCCATCGTGCTGTCAATTGGCGCGTTGGCCACCAACTTTTTCGGCAAAAAGCTGGTGCGCTGGTGGGATGCACTGCTTAGCCGCATCCCCATCGTCCGGTCGATTTACTCCAGCGTCAAGCAAGTGTCCGACACTCTCTTTTCGGAAAACGGCAACGCTTTTCGCAAGGCGCTGCTCGTGCAGTGGCCGCGTGAGGGCGTCTGGACCATCGCCTTCCAGACCGGCGTGCCGGGCGGTGATGTCGCCAACCACCTGCAGGGCGAGTACCTCAGTGTTTATGTTCCCACCACCCCCAACCCGACGGGTGGTTATTTTGTGATGCTCAAAAAAGCAGACTGCGTCGAGCTCAAGATGAGCGTTGATGAGGCTTTGACCTATGTGATTTCCATGGGCGTGGTGGTGCCCGGCAGCGCTGCCAACTATAGACCCCGGTAATTTTTTTAGTGCGGTGCGCAGGCACTTGCTTATTCCAGCGAAACAAGCGATCAATCTATGTCCTCCCAAATGCGTTCCCACTATTGCGGTCTGGTGACCGAGGCCCTCATGGGCCAAACCGTCAGCCTGTGTGGCTGGGTGAATCGCCGTCGCGATCACGGCGGCGTGATCTTCATCGACCTGCGTGACCGCGAGGGTTATGTCCAGGTGGTGTGCGATCCTGATCGCGCCGAGATGTTTTCCACGGCTGAGGGTGTGCGCAACGAGTTTTGCGTTCAGGTCAAAGGATTGGTCCGGGCTCGTCCTGAAGGCACAGTCAACGACGCGTTGAAAAGTGGAAAAATCGAGGTGCTTTGTCAGGAGCTGATAGTCCTCAATCCGAGCGTGACGCCGCCGTTCCAGCTGGACGACGACAACCTGTCCGAGACAACGCGGCTGACACACCGCGTGCTGGACCTGCGCCGCCCCTACATGCAAAACAACCTGATGCTGCGTTACCGCGTGGCGATGGAAACCCGCAAGTTTCTGGATGCCAACGGTTTCATCGACATTGAAACGCCCATGCTCACCAAGAGCACACCGGAAGGCGCGCGCGACTACCTGGTACCCAGCCGTGTCAATGAAGGACAGTTTTTTGCGCTGCCGCAAAGCCCGCAGCTGTTCAAACAGCTGTTGATGGTGGCTGGCTTCGATCGCTACTACCAGATCACGAAATGTTTCCGCGACGAAGACTTGCGCGCCGACCGTCAACCCGAATTCACGCAGATCGATATCGAGACGTCCTTCATGGGCGAGCAGGATATTCGCGACATGTTCCAGGGCATGATCAGCAACATTTTCAAGACGGTGCTCAACACCGACTTGGGCGAGTTCCCGGTGATGGCCTATCACGATGCCATGCACCGCTTCGGTTCCGACAAGCCGGATCTGCGCGTCAGCCTGGAGTTCACCGAGTTGACCGACGTCATGGGTGACGTGGATTTCAAAGTATTCAGCGCACCCGCGACCACACCGGGCGGCCGTGTGGTGGCCCTGCGTGTTCCCGGCGGTTCGGAAATGAGCCGTGGGGAAATTGATGGCTACACCGAGTTTGTCAAAATTTACGGGGCCAAAGGCCTGGCGTGGATCAAGGTCAATGATGTGACCAAGGGACGAGAGGGCCTGCAGAGCCCCATCGTCAAAAATATCCACGATGCCGCGATCGCTGAAATCCTCAAACGCACTGGCGCGGCCAACGGCGACCTGATTTTCTTCGGCGCCGACAAATCAAAAATCGTCAACGACAGCATTGGTGCGTTGCGCCTCAAAGTCGGTCTCAGCCCTCTAGGTAAAAAGCTGGGGCTTTTCACGGCCGGTTGGAAACCGCTGTGGGTGGTGGACTTTCCGATGTTTGAATTTGACGAGGGAGGCCAGCGCTGGAGCGCAGTGCACCACCCTTTCACCGCGCCCAAAGATGGCCACGAAGACTGGATGGACACCGACCCCGGCAAATGTATTGCCAAGGCCTACGACATGGTGCTCAACGGCTGGGAACTCGGTGGCGGCTCGGTCCGTATTCACCGGGCCGACGTGCAGAGCAAGGTCTTCGACGCCCTGAAAATTGGACCTGAAGAAGCGCAAGAGAAATTTGGTTTCCTGCTTGAAGCACTGCAGTACGGCGCGCCGCCGCACGGTGGCCTGGCCTTTGGTCTGGACCGCATCGTGACCATGATGACGGGCGCCGAGTCCATCCGTGACGTGATTGCCTTCCCCAAGACCCAGCGTGCGCAGTGTCTGCTGACCCATGCACCGAGTCCGGTCGACGAAAAGCAGCTGAAAGAGCTGCACATTCGCCTGCGCAATCCGCAGCCCGCCTGACATCGAGCGTCCACGCGGCGCGTGGGGCTCCACTGGCCATCGTGAACTTCGGGGTAAACGAATTGAAAAACTTCAAAATCCCCGAATCGGTCCTCGTGCTTATCCACACGTCTGAGCTGGAGGTGTTGCTGTTGGAGCGACTTGACCATCCAGGCTTTTGGCAAAGCGTGACCGGCTCCATCGACGCAGCTGACGAACCGCTGCTGCAGACCGCAGTGCGCGAGGTGTTTGAAGAAACCGGCATCCAGGCACGCGCTGCGCAGTTCCACGACTGGGCACTGTCCAACGTGTACGAAATTTATCCTGCCTGGCGCCATCGCTATGCGCCCGGCATCACACACAACACAGAGCATGTCTTCAGTCTGTGTGTGACCAAAGACACTGCCGTCAAGTTGAGCCCGCGCGAGCATACTGCCTGGCAGTGGCTACCGTGGTTGGAAGCTGCGGACCTCTGCTTTTCAGCCTCCAATGCCGAGGCGATTTTGATGCTGCCGCAATTCGTGGCGCCTCGTTGACGTCCGGCGCATGAATCTTTTGCACACATCCGAAGCATTGCAATTGTTGCAGGGGGGGCAGCAGTATTTTCCTGCACTCATCAAGGCGATTGACGGAGCCAGCAAATGGGTGCAGCTGGAAACCTACATTTTTGATATTCACCATGCAGGCGCAGAGGTGGCTGAGGCTTTGGTCCGGGCGGCGGTACGCGGCGTGAGGGTTGAGGTGCTGGTCGACGGTATTGGTTCGGATGCCTTGCCGACCGAGTGGCAGCAAAAGATGGCGACCGCCGGCGTGCAGTGGGTGGTGTACTCGCCGCTCGCAGCGGGCTTGGGGGGATTTGGCTTGCTTTTGCCTGACCGCTGGCGCCGTCTGCACCGCAAGCTGTGTGTGGTGGACCAGAGCATCCTGTTTTGTGGCGGCATCAATGTGCTCGATGATTTTTACGATCCCAACCACGGAACGCTGCAGGCAGCGCGTTTCGATTTTGCGGTCGCGGTGACCGGTCCACTCGCGGCAGAAGCTGCCGATGCCATGGCATTGTTGTGGTGGCGGGTGCAGGCTGGCTACAGCGCGCGCCAGAACCACCTGGCTGCGGCATGGGAGAAGTTCAAGGCGGGTGGTTATGGTCGGCGCACGGACGCCAGCCAGCTCGCTACCCACGCAGCGCCGCTGTCGCCCCATGCCAGCGTGGTGCCCGGGGGCAAGGCTGCGCTGGTACTTCGCGACAACCTGCGTAACCGCAACAGCATCGAGCGGGTATATCGCAAGGCTATCGGGCGGGCTCGCCAGGACATTCTGATTGCCAATGCCTACTTTGTCCCGGGCGGCAAATTACGCCGCTCACTGATCAAGGCGGCTCGACGCGGGGTCAAGGTGACGTTGCTGCTGCAGGGCAAGTACGAATACTTCATGCAATACCACGCCGCTCGCCCGGTCTACGGGGCCTTGCTGGCGGCCGGGGTCGAGATTCACGAGTACGAGGCCAGCTTTCTGCATGCCAAGGTGGCGGTCATCGACGGACATTGGGCGACGGTGGGCTCGTCCAACCTGGATCCCTTGAGTCTGCTGCTTGCGCGTGAAGCCAATGTGGTGGTGGAAGACAAGGTATTTTCCGGCCAATTGCGCGAGGCGCTGTGTGCCGCCATCGCTGGCCAGGGACGCCGGCTTGATCCGGCCGCTTACAGCCAGCGACCCTGGCGTCAACGCGTTCTGGACTACCTGGCTTATGCGCTGATGCGTTTGGCGATTTTTGTGGCGGGCCAGCGTTACTGAGGGGCCGGTGCAGGCCGGACCGCTGGTGAACCCCAATTTGCTCCTGATTTTATAGCTGTGATCGCTCGTCCTTAAAGGGAAAACTGCTCAAAACCCTTGCAAAAATCGGGCATGACGGTTTTCAGGCTGGCTGGTAACATCTGGCATGCTTATGAAATCCAATACGCCCTCAACCGCCGTTGCCATCACAAACGCCCCGTCGCGGCAACCGCTTTCCGAGGACGAGGGCACGCCGGTTTCGGTCAAGATCCGCGAGCGCCTGGTCGCCGCCAGAAAGCGTTTTAACGCCAACGACAACATTGCCGAGTTCATAGAACCAGGCGATCTCGAAAAGCTGCTCGATGAGGTCGAAGGAAAGATGCAGGGCGTGCTGGACAGCCTGGTCATTGACACTGCGGGCGACCATAACACCCACAACACCGCGCGCCGGGTTGCCAAGATGTATCTCAACGAGGTTTTCAAGGGCCGTTATGTAGCCGGGCCCAGCATCACTGAATTCCCCAATGCCGAGCACCTGAACGAGCTCATGATCGTCGGGCCCATCACCGTGCGCAGCGCATGCTCCCACCATTTTTGCCCGGTGATCGGTAAGCTCTGGATCGGTGTTTTGCCCAACGAACACACCAACGTCATCGGTCTGTCCAAATACGCGCGTCTGGCTGAATGGGTCATGGGCCGACCCCAGATCCAGGAAGAAGCCGTGGTCCAGCTGGCCGACCTGATTCAGGAAAAAACCTCTCCGGACGGGCTTGCACTGGTCATGGAGGCGACGCACTATTGCATGGGATGGCGCGGCGTGAAGGACCTGGACAGCAAAATGATCAACTCGGTCATGCGCGGTGTTTTCTTGAAGGATCCAAACCTTCGCCGCGAGTTCTTGTCCCTCATCCCCAAAAACAGCAGCAACTAGGATTTACGATGTTGGTACGCCTTCTTTACGCCAGCCGTTTGGCCAACCCTGCTTCCAGCGAAGTCACCGAGGCGATTTTGGCCCAGTCGCGTTCGCACAATCCGGCTTGCGGTATCACCGGTATTCTTTGCTACGGCGGCGGGATCTTTCTGCAGGCTCTGGAGGGCGGGCGCCAGCAGGTCAGCGACCTGTACGGTCATATCCAGAAAGATCCGCGGCACACCGACGTGGTGTTGTTGCACTATGAGGAAATCAGCGAGCGCCGGTTTGGCGGCTGGTCGATGGGACAGGTCAACGTTGCCAAGCTCAATACCTCGATTCTGCTGAAGTACTCAGAAAAGCCTGAGCTCGATCCCTATTCGGTTTCGGGAAAAGTGTCCCTGTCGCTGCTGGAAGATCTGATGGCAACCGCTGCCATCTGTGGTCGCGCCTGACGTATCCCGGCGCGGCGCATGAGCCTGCTCGTCGGCTGTGATTTTTCCAGTGCCCCTTCCCGGAAAAAACCCATCGTTCTGGCGGTCGGCAGCTGCGCGAACAGCCGAGTCCAGTTAGGCAAACTCGAGCGCTTTGATTCACTCGACGCTTTCGAAGCCTGGTTGCGCCAGCCGTCCCCCTGGTTGGGCGCTTTCGATTTCCCCTTTGGCCTGCCGCGCGAATTGGTGGAGCACCTCGGCTGGCCCCGTGCCTGGCCGGCGCTGATGGCGCACTATGCCGCTTTGAGCCGTGAAGAAATCCGGCGCACTTTCGCAGCTTTCTGCGATGCGCGGCCTACAGGCGGAAAATTTGCCCACCGCGCCACGGACCGGCCGGCAGGTTCGAGCCCGTCCATGAAGTGGGTCAATCCGCCTGTGGCTTACATGATGCATGCCGGGGTGCCGCGCTTGTTGGCTGCAGGCGTACACCTGCCGGGACTGCACGATGGGGACCCCAACCGCGTCGCACTGGAGGGTTACCCCGGCCTGCTGGCGCGGGAAATACTTGCTCTTCGCTCATATAAAAGCGATGACCGCAGCAAGCAAACCCCGGAGCGACTGATTGCCCGCAAGGATCTGATCACTGCGTTGGAGATGGGGCAAACGCGTTTGGCATTGCGCCTGAAGCTGACGCACGCCCAACGCGACACACTGGTGGACGACGCCAGCGGAGATGCGTTGGATGCGGTGCTTTGCCTTATGCAGGCTGCATGGGCGCAAATGCAGCATGCGCAGGGAGCCCCGCGCTACGGACTTCCGAGCCGTGTTGACCCTGTCGAAGGCTGGATCATCACTGCATGAAAACTCCGCAATCTTTTTCATTTCCGACTTGGCTTGTTATGTTGTTCATGGCGTTACATGCCGGTCACGCATGCGCAGGTCGGGCAAAAGTTACCTTTGTCACCGACGGGGACACCTTGTGGGCCCGATCGGTTGAGGGTGGAAAACCCTTCAAAATCCGCATCGACGGCATCGATGCGCCCGAAATTTGTCAGGCTGGTGGACAGGCCTCGCGCGATGCACTCATAAGCCGTGTAGGGGGTCGAACGGTGACCGTTTCCGCCCGCCGTCAGGACGACTATGGCCGCAGTGTGGCGGCCGTTGAGCTGAATGGCGAAGATATTGCGGGCTGGATGGTCAGCCACGGACATGCATGGTCCTACCAACTCAGGCGCGATGGCTCCCCCTATCGCGCTCTCCAAATCCAGGCGCGATCAGCTCGACTGGGGCTGTTTGCCGACCCGACGGCCGTGCATCCGCGCGTATTTCGACGGCGTCATGGCTCCTGCCGGCCCTGACGCGTCGCGCGACAGGGCGTCTTGTCCTACAGAAAACACCAGCGGTTATATCGACCCACCCCGCTTGCGACGTCTAGAGTGGTCCCAGGGCTGGCAACTCAGTCAACCCATCCATTCGTAAAGGAAATGCACCATGAATAAAGATCAAGTCAATGGTCGTCTTGACCAATCCAAAGGCAAAGTCAAGGAAGTAGCTGGCCGAATCGTCGGTAACGACAAGTTAGAGGCTGAAGGGAAGGCAGATCAAACCGTTGGCAAGGCCAAAACTGCATACGGCAACGCCAAAGAAAATGTCAAAGACTCAGCACAGAAGATCATTGACAAGCTGTAAAGGCCGTGTCGTTCGGCGGCACTGAGTAAAACAGGCAGCCAAAACCACGGGGCCAGACATTACTGTCTGGCCCCGTGGAACGGACCGCTGAGCGGCCCGAATTATTACGTGCGTATCAAGGACGAACGACGATGTCGTTGCGCACTGCGCGTACGTTCTTGGTGTCGCGCGCCAGAGTTTCAGCTTGTGCCTTCTCTACAGCAGACTTCGCAAAACCTGACAACTGCACAGTGCCATTCAGTGTTTCCACGCTGAGGGCGCTGGCTGAAACAGTTTTGTCTGCAGCAAATTTTGCTTTTACAGCGGTGGTGATGGCGGCGTCATCAACATAGGCGCCAGCAGTTTGCTGACCACGCCCAACGGCGCAACCGGTGCTGATGATGGTGATGCCGGCGAGGGCGGCGAATGCAATGGCGCGTGCGTATTTCATGGTGTTTCCTTGAAGTTTATAAGTCTGATTCAGTGCGGAGAGTTGAGAAGCTGGCCAGCCGACGGCACTACGCCAGCTGGTTTGCGTATGAAATTCATCGGTGTCGGGCCGAGCCTGCACCGGAAAGCAGCGAATTGACCATGCCCGATAAATGCGGCGACTTCACTGCCGCCAGCAATACGCCGGTCAGTGACATCAGGCGCCAGGGACGCAGCAGTACCACCGCAGCGCCAAGGCCTGCCGAGATGCCCAGGAGTTTGAGGGGCTGGTCTTCGGCGTAAGTGCTGAGCACCGGCCTTGCCAGGTCCACCGCCAGATGTGCGGGATGGTTGCGCCACCAGGCGCCGACCACTTGCCGCCCCAGGTCCCAGGTGCTGGCAGAAGCGTCGATCTCTGGGCGCGCGGCCTCATCCGTCGGCCTGGTTTCTGCGGACGCATGGTTCATCTGGCGAACAATCGCCTGGCGGCTCAGGGCCAGACGTTCGCGCGCAGAAAGAACAGGAATGTCGCTCATGGTCTGGCCTTCATCCGGCTGCACGCAAGGCTTGCGCGTCGCGTTGCACCTGTGCCTTCAATTCGGCAAAACGCTGGGTGGCCAGCGGTTGGCGGGCTTTAACCAGCGCCAGCAGCAGCAGCGCCAGCATGCCCGCTGGCAGGACCAGCAGCACCCAATGGAACTGGCCAAACATCACTGCAAGCATCACGGCGGTGCCAGTCAGTGTCAAAAATACCACGGCAAACACGACGGCCATCGCGCCGGCTACCAGGCGCTGTAACAGCTCTGACGCCGCTTCCGCCGCCTCTTCGTGGGCCAGCGCGGCATACCCCGAGACGTGCTCGACCACCAGGTCTGGCCGTCGGACAAGCAGTGAGAACAGCGGATGCAGCATGGGTGGCGTCAGCGGTGTGCAGGGGCAGAGGGCTTCAGCGCTTGTGGTGCTGGCGTGCAGTGGCCAGCAACAGGGCCACCGCAGCACCGACTGCCGCAGCGATCAGCACCGATTTGACCGGCTCATTGGCGACATAGCGGGTGGTCGCATCGGCGTAGCGGTGCATGGAGCGCTGCGCCCGATCACTCGCTTCAGACGCAATATCCAGGCTCTGGCGCGCCAGTTTCTGTGCCTGGGTTGCCAGACGGTCCACCACCGGGTCAATGCTGCCGCGCAGGCTGCGCACCTGGTCTTCGGC